>CAMWLB010000275.1 GCA_947174985.1 uncultured Lachnospiraceae bacterium
GTTTAACACCGTCACATTTTCAAGCGACGTAATCAGCGCCAAATCTTTTGTCATTCTGCCGCTTTCGATGGTAGAAAGGGTTGCCTGCTCCAGCTTGTCTGCAAATTCCATCAGCTCTTTGATGCCATCTAATTCGCCGCGTTTCCTGAGGGCGCCCGTCCATGCAAAGATGGTCGCCACGGAGTTGGTGGAGGTTTCTTCTCCCTTCAAATGCTTGTAGTAATGCCTCTGCACTGTGCCGTGAGCCGCTTCATACTCATATACGCCGCTGGGAGATACTAAAACAGAAGTCATCATGGCGAGGGAACCAAACGCGGAAGAAACCATATCTGACATCACATCGCCGTCATAGTTCTTGCACGCCCAGATGAAACCGCCCTCCGACTTCATCACCCTTGCGACAGCATCGTCAATCAGCGTGTAAAAATATTCAATTCCCAGAGCCTCGAATTTCTCCTTGTACTCCGCATCATAGATTTCCTGGAAAATATCTTTAAAGGTATGGTCATACTTTTTGGAAATGGTATCCTTTGTGGCAAACCATAAATCCTGCTTTGTATCAATGGCATAGCCGAAACATGCCCTTGCAAAGCTTTCAATGGATTTATCCGTATTGTGCATACCCTGCAAAACGCCTGCACCGTCAAAGTTATGAATCAGTTCACGGGTTTCTTTTCCATCAGCAGAGGTAAAGACAAGCTCTGCCTTACCGCCCTCTTCTACCCTTATTTCCGTGTTCTTATACACATCACCATAGGCGTGACGCGCCAATGTAATGGGCTTTTTCCAGTTTTTTACACAGGGGTCAATTCCCTTCACTACAATAGGCGTTCTGAAAACTGTACCATCCAGGATAGCGCGGATGGTTCCGTTCGGGCTTTTCCACATTTCCTTTAAGTCATACTCCGTCATTCTCGCCGCGTTAGGCGTAATGGTCGCACATTTTACTGCAACGCCATATTTCAGGGTGGCATTGGCAGAATCCACTGTCACCTTGTCATCCGTCTCATTGCGGTACGCAAGCCCCAAATCATAATACTCTGTCTTCAAATCGATAAAGGGAAGCAAAAGCTCTTCCTTAATCATAGTCCAGAGTATTCTGGTCATTTCGTCTCCGTCCATCTCTACAAGCGGTGTCGTCATCTGAATTTTGCTCATCTTTTTCCTCCATTTTCTCTTTTATCAACACTTTGTCATGTTTCTGAAATTGTCCTGTTGTTTTCGTATACTTCATGTAAGCCAGTTTTCCCCATGTTCTCATATGCGTTTATCATATGCAGATGTGCCAGCTTTTCCGCACCGTCCGCATCGCCCGCCTTAATGGCTTCCATAATTTTTTCATGTTCCTCGTTGGAAGCCGCGCCTCTTACCTGATTGGCAAGTGTCTTTCTTCTGACGCGCAGCACATATGCGTGAAAATCCCTGAGTTGATGCTCTAACATCTTGGAATTACATGCCTCATACAGAATCTCATGAAAGCGGTTGTCCAACTCCGCAATCTGCTCCATATGTCCTTTGGAGGCATGAAATTTTGCCAGATATACATTTTCCTCCATTTCTTCAAGCTGTTCTTTGGTAATATGCTCCGTCGCCCATCTGGCACAAAGTCCTTCTAACAGGGAACGTATCATGTAAATATCCTTGACATCCTTTTCGGTAATGCCCGTCACATAGGCGCCCTTGTTGGGAATAATCTGAATCAGTCCTTCCAACTCTAACTGCCTGAACGCCTCGCGCACCGGCGTTCTGCTGACTCCGAGTTCTTCCCCGATGGTTACTTCCTTTAACTCTTCATGCTCCTCATATTTACCATTTAAAATGTCGTCCCTAAGCTTATGAAACACCCTGCCCCGCAGCGAATACTTATCCGTCACTTCCTGCTTTACATCATAACTACTCACTATGCTTCCTCCGCCAACTTCCTGCATCCATTTTCATCCAGAATCATTCCCAGCTTGTCACAGGTTTTTCCAATCACGCCTACCAACTCCTCATCGGTCAGCACCGTAACGCGGCCGCCGGCATACTCTTCGTCAACCCACTGCTTTATTTCTTTCACCAGCTCGCTGCCCTTGTCCACCTGTGCGTCTCCCTTCAATTTATAGTAGGTGTTCATCCAATGGGCAATGCCCGCAAGTCCGGAAGTATTGGAAACTGCGCACAAAACCGGACGGTTCAAAAACTTTTCCGTATCAAAAATATTGTAGATTTCTTCATTTTTCAGCAGTCCATCCGCATGAATACCGGCTCTCGTCACATTGAAATTCTTGCCTACAAAAGGCGTTCTCTCCGGAATGTGATAGCCAATTTCCTTTTCATAGTACTCTGCCAGCTCCGTAATCACTGTGGTGTCCATACCGTTTAAATTGCCGCGAAGCTGTGCATATTCAAATACCATCGCCTCCAACGGCGTATTTCCGGTTCTTTCCCCAATACCAAACAGGGAAGTATTGATACCGGCACAACCGTACAGCCATGCCGTAGTCGAATTGGATACCGCCTTATAAAAATCGTTGTGGCCATGCCATTCAATATTTTCATGCGGCACGCCTGCATGCGTGTGGATAGCATAGATGATTCCCTGCACACTTCTGGGAATCACGGCACCGGGATAGTTAACCCCATAGCCCATAGTATCGCATGCACGCACCTTAATCGGTATCCCGTACTGCTCCTGCAGCTTCATCAGTTCCGTGCAGAAAGGCACTACATAACCATAGATATCCGCCCTTGTAATATCTTCCAAATGACAGCGGGGGCTGATGCCCTCCTCCAGACATTCCCGAATGACACTCAGATAATGCTCCATTGCCTGCCTTCTTGTCATTTTCAGTTTTAAAAAAATGTGATAATCGGAACAGCTCACCAGAATACCAGTTTCCTTCATGCCGATTTCCTTGACCAGCTTAAAGTCTTCCTTGCTCGCCCGAATCCAGCTTGTCACTTCCGGAAACTGATAGCCCTGTTCCATACATTTATACACGGCGTCCCTGTCCTTTTTACTGTACAGGAAAAATTCGGAAGCACGAATCATACCGTTGGGACCACCCAGCTTATGCAGATAATCGTATATCGTCACAATCTGTTCCGTAGTATAGGGCGCCCGTGACTGCTGACCGTCACGGAAGGTTGTGTCCGTAATCCAGATTTCCTTCGGCATATTGTGCGGCACAATCCTGTCGTTAAAAGGAATTTTTGGAATCTCCGAATAGGGGAACATATTGCGGAAAACATTTGGCTTTTCCACATCGTCTAAAATGTACATGTGCTCCTCTATTTCCAGAAGATTATTTCTCGAATTCATATTAATTGGTCTGTACTGAAACATATCGTTTTCTTTCATTTCAAAGGCCCTCTTCTCTGACTTCGCTTCATGCTGCTTTCACATCATAAACGCTTTTTACCTGCCGTAAGCATTATAAATAAATACAAATATTTACCTCGTATAATTGTATACAATCATACGAGGTATGTCAAGTACTATATACAGTTAAGCTACCCTTCCATCATTCCCGTTACATTAATCATGCCCCAGCCCTGCTGATACCACGGCTCCTGCAAATCATCCGCGCTAAACAACAGCTTTCTCTTTGCCGTTTCATTGTCATATTCCGGATGCTTCTGTAAAAGCAGTGCCAGCGCGCCGGATACCACCGGCGTCGCCATGGAAGTACCACTTTTCGCAATATAAGCATTTATATATCCCCTTCTGCTTCTTCTGCACGCGCCGTTGCAAGATATAATTTCAGTCCCCGGCGCCACAATATCCGGTTTTTTCATGGTATCAAAACGACCACCCCTTGCAGAATAGGAGGCACAACGGTTTGGTTTATTTTGAAAATATGCCCCGTCATGACAGCCAACCGTAATCAGAAGACGGCTTCGTCCGATAGAGGAAAGGGAGCCGCATGCAGGTCCATTGTTTCCGGCCGCACACACTACAAGAATTCCCTTCTTCCACAATGCCTCCAGCCTTTCCTTTAAAAGTTCCTCCTTCTCCTCTTCTATCAACTGCCCGATTCCAACGGATATATTTAAAACACGGATTTTGTATTGTTCACTGTTAAGCTGTACCCAGTCGATGCCCTGAAGCATGGCGTCCACAGTTCCGTCACCTTTCTCGTCCAACACCTTTCCGACTACAAGTCCCACCTCCGGCGCCATTCCCCGATATCTTCCTCCGGACAGATAACCGCTTCCGCCAATGATCCCGCATACATGCGTCCCATGCCCACTGTCATCATATACCGCTGTACTGCCATTGATAAAATCTTTGAAATCAAGAATCCTGTCTGCCAAATCCGGATGCTTTGCCACTCCTGTGTCCAGCACGGCAACGGTAATGCCTTTTCCTCCGCCAGACTGCACCACACTGCTGCATCCAGTCTGCTCTCTCACTCTGTACACGCAAAAAACCCCCGGCTTTTTCTCTATCATATGCCGAGGGCTTTTTTTGTTACCTATTATTT
>CAMWLB010000276.1 GCA_947174985.1 uncultured Lachnospiraceae bacterium
ACAGGGGGCATGCCTCTTGGCGTCCTCAAACAAATCCCTGACACGGGAAGCGCCCACGCCGACAAACATTTCCACAAAATCCGAACCCGAAATACTGAAAAACGGAACATTTGCTTCACCGGCTATCGCCTTGGCAAGCAGCGTCTTGCCGGTGCCGGGAGGGCCCTCAAGCAAAACGCCCTTGGGAATTCTGGCTCCCACCCGGGTAAATTTGCCGGGCTCCCTCAGAAAATCGATAATCTCCTGCAGCTCTTCCTTTTCCTCCTTGAGACCTGCCACATCCTTTAACGTAATTTTACCTTCGCCAACCACGGAAAGCCTTGCACGGCTTTTTCCGAAGTTCATCATTCTGCTGCTGTTTCCACCGCCTGCATTCTGCGCATTCATCATAACGAACATGAACACACCTACAATAACCACAATCAGGACCGGCAGCACCGAGGTGAAAAACCAGGGCTCCGGCTCCACATCAAGCACCTGCGGCTCCACGCCATAAGAACGCACCAACTCCTCCAGCTCTCTGACATCCGTTGCATAAAGCGTCCTGTCGCCCTTTGTCTTTAGGTCAACGTCCAAATATCCTGTCGGCGTCTCCCTGTTCTGATGAATAATTACCTCCGTGACTTCTCCTGCTTCCAAATCCTGAATCAGGGCAGCTCTGGTATATTCCACCCTGTTTTTCTGGCAGGAATTGATAAACACAAGCCCTAAAAGCAGTATTATTATCATCACAAAATATTGATTATAACCTCTTGTGCTATGCTTCAAAATATTTCCTCCTGTTACCGCAGCAAAACGGTGCCTTTCTTCTAGTCATCAAATTCCACAACACCGATAAATGGCAGATTGCGGTATCTTTGATCGTAATCCAATCCATATCCCACCACAAATTCATCGGGAATCTGAAATCCTGTATAGTCAACGTTGATATCTACAACGCGTCTATCCGGCTTATCAAGAAGAGTACAAAGACGCAGGCTTGCAGGTCCTCTGTCTTTCAGCATCTCCAGCAAATAACTCAGCGTCCTTCCGGAATCCACGATATCCTCCACCACGATCACATGCTTATCCTTCAGAGACTCATCCAAATCCTTCACAATCTTTACCACGCCGCTTGATTTGGTCGCACTTCCGTAGCTGGACACCGACATAAAGTCAAGAGAAACCGGAACCGTAATGCGTTTGGCAAGCTCGCACATAAAAAAGCTTCCTCCTTTTAAGACGCATATCAGATGTACTTGCTTACCAGCATAATCCCTGCTTATCTGATCTCCGATTGACTGTATTCTGTCGTCTACTTCCTTTTCTGTTAAAAGTACTCTTACATGTTCTGACATACTATTGCCCTCCTCTGAATTGTACCTGTAAAATATATCTTGTGCCCGCATCTATTTTGTAATAAGCGCTGATACGATACCCCACAGCCCAAAGAATATGATTCTCTTCCGCCAAAAGCCAGATATGGTCTCTCTCCTGTCTGGGAATTTTCTCGTCAATCATGTAATCCTTTAGAAATTTTTTTGACAAAGCAGTGTTGAAGGTAAAATAATCCCCTGTCTGTCGGGTACGAATATTTAATGATTTTTCTATTTTATCATAATCGAACCATTTCGTATACTGATTTTGGGGAATATTCATGGAATTTTCATAAGGGAAAACCGAAATTTCCACGCTTTCCGTATCCGACAGCACGATTTCCAAAGGCGCTTCGTCTGGCAGTGGTATGTCAATCTGCCGGCTTTTCTTCGGCAGAGAACTGCTGCCCGCTCCTTTTTTTTCCATCACTACTGCTTCATACTCTCTTCGGGCAATAATATGGCAGGGAAGCATAAACTCCCTGTTTTTGTCCGCAGTGCATAAGGAACAAACCGCATTTACGTGAGCCGCAGTAATGTTCTGCTGTGATGGCGTAAGCTCCTCCAGGCAGGACAGTATCACCTGCTTCTGTATCAGAGAATGATAAGACGCAAGACGTGCTGCGTGCAGCTTTATTTGCGTCGCGGAAGAATTGTCTGTGCAGATTAGACAGTCATTGTAGGCCTTCTGCGCCTCCCGCTGCACAAAATCCCGCGTTTCCTCCAGAATATCGGCCGCCCTTGCCATATTGCGGACAGCGCCTCCCGCTATCTCTTTTTCCGCAAAAGGAAGAATATGGCGCCGGATTCGATTCCTCGTATAAGTATCCTCTTCATTTGTATGGTCTATACACCAATTCATTCCAATTCCTGTTAAAAAATTCTCGATATCGCTTCGTGAAGAGGATAAAAGCGGACGGATCACGGTGATACCGCTTTTTCTTGTGCTTACAGGGCGAATCCCTGACAAACCATTCAAACCGCTGCCGCGAAATAGATGAAACAGCATAGTTTCCGCACGGTCGTTCAGATTATGCGCCACTGCGATTTTTGCCTTGTTTTCAGATACAGCCTCCGGCGCCTCCCGCATTAAAACAGCTTCAAACGCCTCATACCGCACCTGCCTGCCTGCTTCCTCCGTGGAAATCCGACATTCTGCAGCAATGGCAGGCACATCTTTTTCCACAAGAAAAAAAGGAATCCGGCATTTTTTGCACAATTCGCACACAAACTCTGCATCGCCGCCTGCTTCCTCGCGCATAAGATGATTGACATGTACCACAAAAAGCTGAAAAGGAATTTCCTTTCTGATAGCAGACAACATAAGAAGGAGGCACACAGAATCTGCCCCTCCTGATACACCCGCCACAACGGTATCACCCGATTGCAGCATCTCATACCTTTCAATATATGCACTAACTGTCTTCAACATATGGTCTGTCTATTTTCCTTACTGCACTTAAATCTGCTACTACTTTATCATAGTAGTTTTACAGAAAAAATGCAAGAATTTATGTATTTTCCCACAGTCCAAATACCAGAATGGTCATATCGTCCCGAATATGGCCTTTCGTCTTTCTCAAAACAATCTGCAGAAGCGCATCCGCAAGCTCCCTTGGATTTTCCTGCTCCAGATTTCCTACAATTTCACAGATATCTTCCCTATAATCGCAGTCTTCCATAGCGTCTATAATGCCATCCGACATCAGGAACACATAGTCACCATCCATAAGACGGCGGCGTATGCAGTCACATTCGATTCCCTTGAAGATACCGAGCGGCAGACTGCCTCCGGAAATCTGCTCTACCATGTGGCCCCGTTTAATAAAAGAGGCAGCAGCCCCTATTTTTGTAAATTCACAGATACCGTCGTACAAATCCACCTCACAGATATCCAGCGTGGACATATTTTGTTCTTCTCCGCCTGTTATCAGCGCGCTGTTCACCAGATTGGCCGCTGCCCCGGGCCGATAACCCGCTTCAATCAGCTTTTCCATCAAATCAAGTACAACTTCGCTGTCCTGTGATGCTTTTTCACCCGAACCCATGCCGTCTGACAAAAGCACTGTCATTTTTCCCTTTTCCGACTCTAAAATAGCATAGTTATCTCCCGATTTCGGCTCCGTCTCCTTGACTGCCTTTGCCACCCCTGTCAAAACGACAAAACCGGCTTCTTCTATAAAAGTATAGCTGCGTAAGGCAGAGTCGATATAATAATAACAATTCATAGACGGCACAAGCCGCATATCCATCAGTACGGACAGCATGTCCGATGCATTTTCCACACTGATTCCCCCCTTTTTTTCGGTCAGCATGGTAATACTTATCATGGTTCTGCCATCGCTTCTGTCTATGTAATATAAATTGCTTACCTGTATGCTCTCCGTTCGAAGCGCCTGTACTATCTGCCTTGCAAGACGATCCGGAAATGGCTTGTACGAAAAAACTTCGCCTGCCACCTGTGCCATGACGCCTGCCATTTCATTTAAGTTTTCCGCCAGCATACAGCGATTTTCCCATAATTTTCTATTATAAATACGGCTTTGGCGGGACTGCTCTCCCTCTTCCCATTTAAACTCTTCTTCCAGAGTCTTTGCAATTTCCTTAAAGGAATCGGCGTATCCCAAAAGCTTTTGCTTCCCATATTCAGACAGCAGAAAAACCTGCTCCGTTTTCTTTCCGTCAAATAACTTTTTCATGTCGATAACCAGCCCTTTCCCGATATTACTGCGTTTATCCATTATAGAAAATGGCACTCTTGTTTTTTGTCAAATTTGTACCGAAAAGCAGCTTTTTTTTTCGACAAAAATTGCCGGAACCTTTGATTTGGTCCCGGCATTATTTATCCTTTCTGAATATAATCTCACCTTCATACACCAGACCGAGCTTATCGTGCGCTATCTCCTCCACAAAGCCTTTGGTCTGTGTATATTTTTCATATTGTTTTATCTCTTCCGCTCTTGCCTCTTCACTGGCAATCTGTCCGTTTAACTGCTCGATTTTAGCCTGATTTACTTCCATCTTGGCTTCAATTTCCACCCGCTTGACAGCTACTACCACCTATATCATCACGACAACCAGTGTTACCAGAAACATACTGAA
>CAMWLB010000277.1 GCA_947174985.1 uncultured Lachnospiraceae bacterium
ATGATATATTTTGATGAGAAGACAAAAAACGAAGTGCTCCGAAAGGTGTGCGATGCATTGATTCCCGGCGGCTATTTGTTTATTGGAACAACGGAGACGCTTGACAGAAACAATATGCCGTTAAATATTATCAAACCGTCAATATTCAGAAAGAAGGAGTGAACAGGTTATGCGGCCAATTAGGGTTTTGGTAGTAGAGGATTCCATTGTATTCAGGGAACTGCTTGTGCAGAACCTGAGCAGAGATCCGGCAATACAGGTCGTGGGAACTGCGAGGGATCCCTTTGAAGCGAGGGACGCTATACTGGCATACAAGCCGGATGTGATGACGCTGGACGTTGAATTGCCCAGAATGAACGGGATAGAGTTTTTGCGGAAGCTGATGCCGCAGTATCCGCTGCCGGTGGTGGTAATCAGTTCCCTGAGCGATAAAGTGTTTGACGCATTGAATGCGGGAGCGGTTGATTTTGTGGCGAAGCCCGCCGTATCCAGCCGTGCCCAGCTTGAAGATTTTGTAAAGAATGAGCTTTTGGTAAAAATTAAAATTGCTTCCACTGCTAAAATCAGCAATATCAAGAAAGTGGTGATGGCGCATGAGGAGCAGAGGCTTGCCACGGTAAAAGACAAAAATCTGATTGTGGCAATCGGAGCCTCTACAGGCGGCACGGAAGCCATTTTAGCGGTGGTAAAGGAGTTTGGAACGGATATCCCGGGCATTGTGGTGGTACAGCACATGCCTCAGGGATTTACGGAGATGTATGCAAAGCGTCTGAATGACCAGTGCCGGATTCAAGTAAAGGAAGCGAGGACCGGCGACAGGGTGATGCCGGGCAGTATGCTGATTGCGCCCGGCGGAGATATGCACATGCAGCTTGTCAAGGTGAACGGCGTTTATCAGGTAGAGTGTAAGCGGGGACCAAAAGTAAACGGACACTGCCCGTCAGTGGAAGTGCTTTTTGAATCCGTTGCGAAGGTGGCGGGCGCCAATGCGGTGGGAATTATTCTGACCGGTATGGGCGGCGACGGTGCGAAGGGACTGCTTTCCATGAGAAAAGCAGGGGCGAGAACCATAGGGCAGGACGAATCGACCTGTGTGGTTTACGGTATGCCCAAGGTTGCTTATGATTTGGGAGCAGTTGAGTATCAGGAAAAGTTGTCCGACATTCCTAGCAGGACATATGCATTATTAAATAAAATGTAAAGGAGAGAAAGCATGAAGATACTGTTGGCAGAAGATGATTTTGTGACAAGGAAATTTATGGTGAATTTCCTGTCAAAGTACGGTGAGTGTGATGTAACCGTGGATGGAATGGAAGCAGTGGATGCATTCATGATGGCTTTGGAGGACGGAGAACCGTACGATTTGGTATGTCTCGACATTATGATGCCGGTTATGGACGGCTATCAGTCACTGGTGGGTATCCGCAATCTGGAGAAGGAAAGAAACGTACCGGCGGATAAGGCAGCGAAGGTGATTATGACCACCGCGCTGAATGACGAAAAGAATGTCAAGATGGCATTTGAACTGGGCTGTACCGTGTATTCCGGAAAACCCATCGATCAGGATAGATTTGAGCAGGCATTGAAAAAGCTTGACTTGATTTAATAAAGAACACATCAGAATAGGCAGAAAGGAGTAGGATATGGCTGAGGAATTTAATACGGAAGGCATGTTGGACATGTATCTGTTTGAGAATGAGCAGTTGCTCGAACAGCTTCAGGACAGAGTTCTGGAGCAAAAAGATGCGGAATGCTTTGACGAAGACAGCATAAATGAAATATTCAGAACCATGCATACCATTAAAGGTTCATCCGGTATCATGATGTTTGATAATATAACGGCTGTTTCTCATAAGCTAGAGGATGTCTTCTACTATTTGAGAGAATCCCACCCTGAAAATGTACCACATTTGGATTTGGTAGAGCATGTGTTGGAAGTGGCGGATTTTATCTCAAATGAAATGGATAAGATTCGCAATGGCAGTCCGGTTGACGGTGACTCCAGCGATATTATCAAAAGACTTGACGTTTTTTTGAACATGCTCAAAAACGGAATTGCACAGGGAGGCGCAGAACAGCCGCCTGAAAATGTGCATGAGGAGCCAAAGCAGTTCTATATAGCGCCTGTGGCAACGAGCGCAAGCCGCTTTTTCAAGATTTATCTTACCTTTTTTCCGGAGACGGAAATGGCAAATGTGCATGCCTACAAAACGGTATATGCACTGAAGGAAATTGCAGAGGATTTGCTTTATTCTCCCGATGATATCATTGCCGATGAGGGAAGCGCAGAGCTGATTTTGAAAGAGGGCTTCCGTATTCTCCTGCAGGCACAGTGCAGTGAGCAGGAAATCAGAGATATTATTGGTGTAGGCTATGACATCAAGAATGTAGATATTTTTGAATGTAAAGCGGAGGAATTCCTTCAAGGCTTCGACTTCGGTGATCAGGATACGCAGATTGATTTGGAATCCAGTGTAGAGGAGATTGAAAGCAAGGCACAGGAAGCATCGGCGGAAGAGGGAGAGAAAGAGGTAAAGGAACCTGCCAAGCCGCAGATAGCGCCTGGTGATTTCGTTATTAAGTCTAAGGAGCCCGGCAAGCATAAGACGCTGGCGAAGGACAAAAATAAAGTTGAAAAGGCTTCCTTTATCAGTGTCAATGTAAGTAAGATGGATCAGTTGATGGAACTGATTGGCGAGCTGGTTATCTCGGAGTCGGTAGTGCTGCAGAGTCCTGATTTGAAGGTGCCGGGACTCAACCTCAACAACTTTAACAAGGCTGCGGCGCAGATGTCCAAGATTTCTACCGATTTACAGAATGTAATTATGTCCATGCGAATGGTTTCTCTGACAAATACTTTCCAGAAGATGAACCGAATCGTCTTCGACGTATCGAGAAAACTGGGCAAGGACATTGAATTTGAAATGCTGGGCGAGCAGACTGAGGTGGATAAAAATATTATTGAGCATATCTCAGACCCGCTTATGCATATGGTTCGAAACGCAGTGGACCATGGTATTGAAACCAACGAAGAGCGCGCAAAGAGTGGGAAGACTGAAAAAGGCAGAGTCATTCTTTCGGCGAGAACCGAGGCGGGCAAGGTATGGATCAGTGTGGAGGACAACGGAAGAGGTCTTGACAGGGAGAAAATACTTGCCAAGGCGCGCAAGCAGGGACTGCTTGATGACAATAAGCCGGATTCTTCTTATACGGACAGAGATGTGTACCAGTTCATCACACTACCTGGTTTTTCCACCAACGAGCAGGTTACAGAATATTCGGGACGTGGCGTAGGTATGGACGTCGTGGTTCAGAGCATTCAGTCAATCGGCGGTGCGCTGGATATTGAGAGCCAGACGGGCTTCGGTACGGTTATGAGCCTTAAGATTCCGCTGACACTGGCGATTATCAATGGTATTGTCATGGAAACCGGCAACTCTTCATTCGTTATGGAAACCAGCGTTATCAAAGAGTTTGTCAGTGTGAGAGAGAATATGATGATTCGCGAGCCCAACGGTGATGAATATGTTATGATTCGCGGTGAGTGTTTCCCTGTACGCAGGCTTGGAAGATGGTATGGCATGAGCGCATACAAAGAATCCGTCGAGGACGGCATGATGCTGATTCTCGAAGTGGAGGATAAAAAGATCTGTCTGTTTGTTGATAAGTTAATCGGAGAACAGGAGATTGTGGTAAAGCCGATTCCTTCCTATATCAAGAAAGTAAAAGGATTGTCCGGTTGTACACAGCTTGGAGATGGCAGCATTGCATTGATTTTGGATCCGGCCGGATTGTTAGAATAAAATAAACAGAAAGGAATGGGAACATGATATGAGTGAAACCAGCGAATTGAAGAAAGGGACAGAAGAGAGTCAGCCTGCTTCCAATGAGCGTGATGCGCAGAAGGGCAAGTATATGACCTTTAAGTCCGGAAGCGAGTACTACGGGTTGAAAATCCAGTATGTAAAAGAAATCATCCAGTTTCAGACGATTACTGTCATTCCGGAAACGGAGGATTACATCAAGGGACTTATCAATCTGCGAGGAAAGGTGATTCCCGTCATAGATGTCCGGCTGCGGTTCAAACAGGCTCCGATTGAGTATGATGACAGGACGTGTATTATGGTCATCAATGTGAAATCTACAACGGTCGGTCTGATTGTAGAGAAAATTGCGGAAGTAGTGGAAATCCAAGAAGAAAACATACTGCCGCCGCCGTCTATCGGACGCATTGACAAAGCACAAAACAAATATGTTTACGGTATCGGCAAAGTAGGAGACTCGGTTAAACTGCTATTGGATCCGGATAAACTGCTGAATGATGAGGATTTATCGGCCGGAGAGCAGGATGACGATACAGAGGAAGAGGAATAATACCCAAAAATAAGAAGGAGAGGTAAAAAATAATGAAAAAGGCATCTGAAAGAATACTGGGAATGAAAACAT
>CAMWLB010000278.1 GCA_947174985.1 uncultured Lachnospiraceae bacterium
TCCAACGGAATCCATATTTCCTCTCCGTCTATGATTACACTGTCTGCAGGTAGGGCTGCACTGAGCCCATTCAGCATCAGTTGATAATCTTCGCCGCTGTTTTCAGGTCTTTTTAATCCTACCCCGCAGGCAAGACTGAAATCGCTCATTTTGACATAGACACAATCCTGATAAATAGCTGTGCTCCAAATCGCCGTTGCCGCGGTCTCCGTTGATACAACAAATATGTCTGTATGTTTTACCAGCCCCTCCGCTCTTGCCGTGACAGGACAAAACATAGAAATGAAAAGCACAATAGCAACGCAGAGGGCTGCCAGTCTCTTTCTATTTTGATTATTGTCCATTATCCACATAACTGTAAAAGCCTCCGCTCATTGCATTTGCCAGCTCCGGCGTCATAACGACTGTCCTGCTGCCAAATTCGTCTGTTACATACTCCACCGTTAATTCTGTCTCCGTCATACATTCTCCGCGGCTGACTGCATTGATTACTTCATTAAATATGTCGTCCATGTGCATATCCAAATCCGTGTCTTCATACTGACTCATTTTTTCCATTATCAATGTGCCGGCGTCCGGGTATGTAATCTTCACCACAAAATAATTTTCACTCTCTTCCAGCGTCTCCATCGTGGTATTTTCAATGATTGTATTTGTCAGAATCTGTGAAAGAGAAATGTCACTCCCCTCTGTCTGCTCCGGTTCCACAACGGATAATTCCATCATAAAGTGCAGATATTCACCGCCCTCTTGTATCTTTTCCGTTGGCTGCGTATCTGTCTGTCCTGATGCTGAGGTGCCTGCCGATGAACTGCCAAGACCGTTGACAGATGTCCCACAAGCCGTAAGGGAAACCATCATGCAGACTATCATTGCCAAATATAATATCCTTTTCTTTCTTCTTTCCTTTTTCATTTTATTTGACCTCTTTTTCCCGGTTTCGGCATGTTCTTTATCGTTCCTAACGGCATAAATAGCAATTTAATAATACTGTTCTATCATTTGGCCGCTGACACCCTTATCAGTGTCGTCACTATATAAAATAAGACAATGATTCTTTATTCCACCTGCTCCCGTTTCATTCACCCAAAGTTCCACTCCTCCATAATACAGATAGCCAAAAAAATCTGTAAAGCTATAGTAAACTCTTTCTATGTACATGATATTATCCACGACTACATACCGCACCGTTTTCTGCTGCCATGTGGCATCATCATGAAATAAGCCTAAATATTCTAACGTAATTGTTTTATTTTCCTCATCCATGGCAATAAAATTCACTTCAATACCTTCCATTTCAGATTTATAGGTTTTGCCAACCAACGGTGAAAAATCAACACTTTTCGTTTCACTTGCGATATCGCCGCTTTTCCACAGTCCGCGCTCAAAACTATATGCTACCGTTATCTGCTCTGTCACTGTGCAGTTATCCCAATACTTACGAGTCTCAAAGGTTAATTGTGCCTCACAGGCATCCAGATCGGTCTCCTCCCTGACCAGCTCAGCTTCCGAATATCTATAATCATATTCCGTTAAAAGTTCATCAATTGCCTCCTGCACATTTACACCGCTGAGTGGGGTGTATTCTGCTTTTTCCCACTCCATACAGTCATCCAGATGCCAGCCGTCCTTATCATAATAGACATAATACAATTCATAATACAGAGTTGCCTTGACATCTTCGTTATGCATATCTATAATGCAATACGTTCTCATCTCCTTCTCATCCACTCTTTGTCTATCAATCTTCAAAGAGTCAATGTTCATTTCTATATGCTTGCTGCCCCGTATTATCTCGTTGTACCCTGCCTCTTCTAAATCTTGAATGATATCTTTTTCCTTTGGTACACGTCCCTTTCCGCAGCCTGCTGTCAGAAACACCATACCCAGAAAAATCATTATCAAAGTTATTTTCATATACTTTTTCATGTTACTTTCCTCCATTGCACTTTTTGTTTCTGTTTATTCTTGCCTTAATCTTTCTTTTGCATCCACCACCTTCGGATGCGCACTCCCGTAAAACTGCTCCAAAACAGGCGCGGCTTCCCGTAAATAGTAAAGTTCCTTCTCCCTGTCTCCCAGCAGTCTGTATGCTTTGGACAGATTATTTGCGGGCTCTGCCGCCGCAAGACCACCCATATCTACACCCGCCCTGTAAGCCTCTTCCAGACAGGGCAATGCCTCCTTCGGCTTTTCCCAGTCCAGATACATGACTCCCATATTGTTCAGAATGCGGTGCCGTTCAAAAGCATGTCCATCTACGGTGTCATAGATATGCAGTACCTTTTTGTACTGTTCACATGCTTCCTCCCTGCGCCCCGCTTTATTATACGCCATGGCAAGATCCGTCAAAACCGTGGCATAGTATGCGCCTTCTGCAGTTCCAAAGACAATCTTCGCCATTTTACAGGCTTCCTCAAGCTGCGGTATGCCGTAATCTTCCTCCCCCGCCTGCAGTTTATAGGAACCCTCGTAAAACAAGAGCTGGAACTTATAGAAATAATTCTTTTCATTTTTCAGAATTTCCTGTTCTTCCTCCAAAATGCGCTTTACCTTTTCAAGATTTCTAACGGCTATATTCAGAACGCACTGTAAAAACATAATCTGGTGTCTGTTCCAGGTATTTTTATTTTTAATGCCCTTACCGATTTCCTCTCCTCTATCCGCCCAGAGAATGCATCCCTCCAAATCTCCAGCCTGCTCCAGTGACTCTGCCATGATAAAACAGGCTCCCATTTTACTGTCAGAATCCTGCGTATTTTCCCATATATACTGTGCCAGCTCTCTTGCACGTTCTATCTTTCCACTATTCAGATTCCGAAGCGCCAGTCCATTTGCAAATGCCAGCTTAAGCTCCTTTGATATCTCCCCGCCTTCCACATACTTTTCATACTCTCTTTCCAGCTTTTCAATATCACCATAGTTATATGTGCATAAAAGGATATACCAGTATGCCTGCGTTTTTGCAGAAGTATTTCTGCAATTCTGCTGCAAGCCTGCCAAATAGTTCAACTTTTCCTTGTCAAATCCCAAAAGGCAGTATGCGGACTCTGCTGCCAGCAGGATAAGCTGCAGAAATTTCTCACACAGACCGCCTGATATCTTCTGTGCCACGGAATAGACAAGAGACAAAACTCTTTGCAGCTCCTGTCTCGTACTGCTATCCTCCTCGGATGGATTGAAAAAAATCTCCCGCACGGTCTCAATCGAAAAACCTTGCTGTACATTCGCACACGCTGCACACACGCTCTCAAAAAAGGGCGCAGCATCTGCCTCTGCCAAAGGCTTTGCCAGCATACATTCTGCAATGAAGGGATGCATTGAATAGCCATTGCCGCGCTTTTCCAGCCAGCCGCCTTTCCAGAGTTTTTCCAGACTCTCGCCCATATCCATCCCATCCTCCAAAAAGCCCTGCAAATAGCTTTCTGCGAAGGATTTATCGTAGCTCTCATAGGGCAGCGCCGCATACACCCTAAGCAGCCTGTTCATGCTTTTTTTCAATCCTGAAACTGCGTAAGTCCTGCGATATACCTGCTGCAGCCCCGCATAGCCCTCCTGTGCCTCCAGCGATATATGAGATTCTCCTTTTTCAAGCCGCTCCAACAGTTCCGGTACGGTCCAGTTCCTTGTCCTTGCCACGCAGCCCAAAAGCCGGAGCGTCAGTGTATGCTGCCATACTTCTCTGTCCGTCATTTCTTCGAGCGCTTTTCTGTCCTCCTCCGAAAGAGATTTTTGGTAATTATCCCGAAAAACAAGGGCACGCGCTTCTTTTCCTACCGGCTCTATCCGATAAGTTTCAAATCCTTCCAGCTTCTGCTGACGTGAGGTCACAAAAATAGTCGCCGGCAGTTCACAAAACTCCTCCCAGCCCTGTTCCCCCTGTTCACAATTCATATTATCAATAACCAGCAGGATTCCTGCGCCTGCATGGACACGAATCCGCGCCAGTACCTCCCTGAAATTGTTTTCCCTGTCTATGCCGCGCACTTCCGGAAATGCCTTTATCAGGCTGTCTGCCAGGCTGTTTTCATACTGCACGGTGCAAATATAATCCGCAAGCCGCTCTTCCACACAACATTTGATAAACTGACGCAGCAATTCCGTCTTTCCAATACCGCCAATGCCGCTCACCAGATACCTGCCGCCTTGCGCCAGCATTTCCCGCAGTTCAAAGAGTTCCTTTTCCCTGCCAAAAAAGTGCCTTGCCGTCAAAGGCATGCTGCAAAGCTCTGTATTTTTTCCCGTCAGAAACACAGGCTCGCCGCTGCGCGTTCCTCCTGCCCTCCTGTTTTCCTTTTCCATTGCCTCCAAGGACAATTCCCGTCTGCCCCGCAGATTCCGCAGACTTTCCGCGCCTTCTCCATTGCCTGCAAGCGCATGAAACATCAGAAACGTCAAAAGATAACCGCAGTAAAAAGCCCTTCCCGTATTTCCCTGC
>CAMWLB010000279.1 GCA_947174985.1 uncultured Lachnospiraceae bacterium
CTGGCCCTGCTGCGGATAGCCGCTGCCTGCTCCATACTGCACCTGGCCCTGCTGCTGCGGATAGCCGCTTCCCGTTCCATACTGTGTCTGCTGATACTGCGCCTGCTGATATTGCAGCGCTGCCTGCACATAGGGCTGGGTTCCCGCCTGACTCACTGCATTTGTATTCTGATAACCGCAGCTTTGGCATATGCCGTCTTTTGAAACAGCCCCGCATTTAGGGCAAAAGTCAAATCTGCTGTTTTCTTCCATTTCTTTCTCCATTCCGATTTATCAAGCAATCAGGCATCGCCTGAGCTGTGTCAACGCCGCAGCCGTCACGCTTTCCCTGATTTTCATGCGGCTGCCGATAAAATGATATTCCTGTGTGTCAATTTTTCCGCACACATAACAGCTTATGTAGACAAGTCCGACCGGCTTTTCTGCGGTTCCGCCGTCCGGCCCCGCAATTCCGGTTATCGCGACAGCCACGTCCGCAGCCGCCGCTTCTGCCGCGCCCTGCGCCATCTCCCGTGCCGTTTCACGGCTGACCGCGCCGAACTGCGCAAGCGTTTCTTCTTTTACATGAATCAGGTCTCTTTTTGCCTCATTTGCATAAGTGACAAAGCCCGCCTTGAAAACTTCCGAAACGCCGGATACATTCACAAGCCTCGCCGCCAGCATTCCGCCCGTACAGGACTCCGCCACGGTCATGGTAAGTCCCTTTTTAAGCAGCATATCGACAACCGCCTTCTCCAGCGTAACCGCCTCGTCCGTCGTGTAGACGGCAGTTCCGAACCGTCTTTTCAGCTCCTCCACAAGAGGCGCATTTAACGCCGCCGCTTCCTCCTCCGTCTTTGCCCTTGCCGTCACACGGAAATGTACCTCCCCCGTTTTGGCATAGGGTGCAAGCGTAGGATTCTCCTGCTTTTCCATCAAATCGGCGACTTTCGTTTCCGCACTGCTCTCCCCGATTCCGGTAAGCTTTACCGTAACGGAGGCAATCACATCGCCGCCCAATGTGCGCAGATACGGCGCTACCTCTTCCGTAAACATAGGTCTTAATTCGTTCGGCGGTCCCGGCATAAGTATAATGCGCTTCCCGCCCTTTACCACTAAAATCCCCGGTGCCGTCCCATTGTGGTTCCTGATGGCTCTGCCGCCCTCGGGAATAAGCGCCTGCTTCCAGTTATTCTCAGTTGGCTCCATGCCCCTTACTTTGAAATATTCCGCAATCAGCGCACGGGAAGCCTCATCCTCGACAAGCTTCAACCCCAGTGCTTCCGCGACCGCTTCCTTCGTCAAATCATCCTTTGTTGGTCCCAGACCACCCGATAAGAGCACAATATCCGAGCGTGAAAGCGCTGTCTGCACCGTCTGTATCAGCCTTTCCCGATTGTCTCCTACTACTGTCTGATAGTAACAGGAAAGCCCCAGCGCCGCGCACTGCTCCGCCAGAAAAGCGGCATTCGTATTCACAATGTTACCCAGCAAAAGCTCCGTTCCCACGCAAATTAACTCTACCGTCATCTTTACACCTTCTATTTTACATCCGACATAACGCCCCTGTTTTTCCATACATAGTCAATCAGGGATATCACAGTAAGCGCCAGCGCAATCCACATAATAATATTTGTGACAAGCTGTAACTTTTCAATATTGGCAATCATCAGGCAGACCATAACAATCTGAAAGGTCGTCTTGAACTTGCCCCAGTAACTTGCGGCAATCACCACGCCCTTGTCGGATGCTATCAGTCTGAAGCCGCTGATGATAAATTCACGGCTGATAATGAGAATCACAATCCATGCGGGAATGCGCCCCATCTCCACCAGACAGATTAACGCCGCGCAGACAAGCAGCTTGTCCGCAAGCGGATCCATAAATTTTCCGAAATTCGTTACCAGATTATATTTCCTTGCAATTTTGCCGTCCAGCAAATCCGTCAGGCTGGCAATGATAAAAATGGCAAGCGCAATGTAATCCACATATTCCATAATGCCGCCAAACAAAACGGTAATCCAGCCCCAGTGATGAAAGTTGCCCAAGAGCAGCAGCACAAAGGGAAGAATCAGAATCATTCTGAACACAGTGAGTTTATTCGGTAAATTCATACTCTATTTCTCCTATCAAATCATATTCATTGGAACCGATCACTTTGACCTTCACAAAATCTCCGCTCATAAGTGTAGCATCTGAAGTAATAAAGAGATAGCCGTCCACATCCGGCGCATCCCTGTAGGTGCGCGCCACATAAGCGTCTTCATCGGCAACCTTGCCCTCTATCATCACGGTAAGCGTCTTGCCCACCATACTTTCTGCCTTTGCAAAGGCAATCTCCTGCTGCAGCTCCATCAGCTCTGCGCGGCGCTCTTCCTTTAATTCCTCTTCTACCTGCTCTTCCATCAGCGCCGCCGGCGTATCCTCCTCCTGCGAGTAGGCAAACACGCCCAGCCTGTCAAACGCCATTTCCTCCACAAATTCCAGCAGCTCCTCATGCTCCCACTCTGTCTCCCCCGGGAATCCGGTAATCAAAGTGGTCCGCAAGCAGATATCGGGAATTTCCTCACGCAGTCTGGCGATAATGGCAGTCAAATCCGCTCTCGTCGTGCGCCGCCCCATTCTCTTTAAAATGGTATCCGAAGCATGCTGTATGGGAATATCCAGGTAATGACAAATCTTAGGTTCCGATTTGATAACCGCAATCAGTTCACCGTCTATTTCTTCGGGATAACAGTACAAAATCCGAATCCAGTAAATATCCGGTATAGCCACCAGTTTTTTGAGAAGCTTAGGAAGACTTTTTTTGCCATATAAATCCACCCCGTACAGGGTAGTCTCCTGCGCCACCAAAATCAGTTCCCGCACGCCGGCCGCGGCAAGCTCCTCCGCTTCCTTTACCAGACTCTCCATGGGCACGGAGCGGTAACTGCCCCTGACCTTAGGTATCACACAGTAAGTACAATGCTTGTCACAGCCCTCCGCAATTTTAAGGTAAGCATAATGTCCGCCCGTGGTTACAATCCTCTTTTTCCCATACACCGGCTCTGCATCGATATTACGGTAGTGCTCGCATTTCTTTCCCGCAAGCGCTTCCTTCACCGCCTGCACTATCTCGTCGATTGCCATGGTGCCCACCAGTGCATCCACCTCGGGAATCTCTTCCAGAATCTCCTGCCGGTAGCGCTGTGCCAGACAGCCCGCCGCTATCAGCACCTTTAAATTGCCCTCTTTTTTCAGTTCCGCCAGTTCTAACAGGGTATTGATGCTTTCCTCCTTGGCGTCACCGATAAAACAGCAGGTATTGACAATCGCAATCTCCGCTTCCTTTTCATCGTCCGTGAACGTATAGCCTTCGTCCCGAAGCAGCCCAAGCATCATCTCAGTATCCACCAGATTCTTGTCGCAGCCCAAGGAAATAAAAATCAGCTTCATATGTTCTTTCCTTTTCTTATGGAACAAGAAAGAGAAATCCCGAATCCGGTCTTTCTCTTGTCTTCCTCTTTATGCCTGTTGCTCTTCTTCGTCGTTTATAATTTTGATTTTACCGTCGTTCAACTCTTCCACTGCAACGGACAGAGGCTTTTTCCCGCGGCCGTCAACCATCGGTGTATCGCCGCTGATAATCTGTCTTGCTCTTTTGGAAGTCGCCATAACAATGGAATACCTGCTGCTGACTACCGGCTCCTCTCCCGGCTCTACGTCCGCATTAACTACCTTCATTAAATCGGTATAAGATGGATGTAACATATGATTTTATTCTCCTTTCGATAAATCACCTATCTCTTTTCTGATGTCGTGAATCAATTTCGTATTTCTGACTGTGGCGCTCTTTGCCGCCTGTACGATGCCATGTATCTGGGAAACGCACGTCTGCAAATCGTCGTTGATTACAATATATTCATAATCCTCCACGCCGTCTGCCTCGCCCGCAGCGCGCATAAGTCGCGTCTTTATTACCTCTTCCGTCTCCGTTCCCCTGCCCCGCAGCCTGCGCTCTAACTCGGCTGCAGAAGGAGGCGTCACAAACAGCGGCAGCATCTCGGGAAACATCTGCTTTACCTTTCGCATCCCCTGAATTTCAATCTCTAAGATGACGTCCTTTCCCTTTGCGAGCTGCTCCTCCACATAGTCGCGCGGCGTTCCGTAATAATTGCCACAATACTCAGCATACTCTATTAATCCGTTTTGTGCAATCTTTTCTTCAAAAGTTTCCCTTGTGAAAAAGAAATATTCCCTGCCATCCACCTCGCCCGGTCTTGGATTTCTGGTGGTCATGGAGATAGAAAGCGCATAATTGTCATACGTTTTCATAAGCTCCTTCATCAAAGTCCCTTTTCCCGCGCCGGAAAATCCGGAAAGCACAATCAGTATTCCTCTATTCATCTTCCTCGCCTCCTGACAGATTTTCCTCACCGGAGCTGACCTGCGCCCTGCCCGCTATGGTT
>CAMWLB010000280.1 GCA_947174985.1 uncultured Lachnospiraceae bacterium
TGCAGCTCCTGCGAATCAAGACTACGATAAAGAAATGCTCCAAGCGCAAGTACCGCTTTCGGAATGGGAAAACAAAACGAAAATGACACCGAGCTTTTATGAACCGGTAAAAGTGTCAGAGTTGGACTATGATTCATTTCAAAGCCGGATGACCGACGAGGAATGGGAAGGATTTCAGCAATATTTTCCGGTTCTCAGTGAAAACGCAGCATTTCATTATACGAGTTTTGACGATAGGGAAGAGCTTAACCAAAACAGGGAACCCATAACAGAAGGTGAGTATGTTTTGTTTCAACGTTATACTTCTGAAGAAGTAACAAACCTTTCGAATTTTGTGAAGGCTTATATTGACTCTGATATTGAGGAAATGATGATAGATGAAATACGCGTGTTTGATTTAGACGGGGACGGCATACAGGAATTGATTATGCAATGGACACCTGTCGGAGACATTTGGGTTTTGCACCATGAAAAAGGAGAATTTTATGGGTGGAAAATCATGTACAGAGGTTTCGAAGCCCTTCAGACAAATGGTGTTTATATCGGTTCCGGCGGTGCCAGCAGCAACCGTTGGATGCGTATGCAATTTGATAGCGGAATATGGTTAGAGGAAATTTTATTCGAGGAAGATTGGGGTGAATATTATGTGAACGGTGAGCCGGTAGATGAGGACATATTTCTGCAACAGGTTGCTATCTATGAAACAGAAGAATATGTGATAGGATATAAACCGAAGAGACAAGAAAACAAAATGACCAAAAAGTATCCTCCGTCATAAAAAGGCGGGTTAAAGCAAGCCCATACAATATGCTATCTGTACGGGCTTGCTACTACCTTATTTTCGCAGCGCCTATTTTGAGAAGGGTCAAAATTAAAGTTCTTCTGCATATATTATTTTGCGTATTGAGTCACAGGTTAAATGATATTCTTCACAGAGGTCCTCTATTTTACTTCCCCCTGCATACTTTTTGCGTATCTCTGCATTGCGCTGTTTGTAATAACTTCGCGCCCCTGACGTTTCGCCCCAGGGTTTCTTTTCCTGTGCTTTGGGAATATACAGGGTTTCGCCGGATATATACTCCTGTAGCTCCCTTAAAAGTCTGTCCGGAAGGATATCCCGCGCATTTTTATGAGTTTTCATTCAAAAAGTCTTCCTTGCTGTCGTATTCATAAATGACGCCACCGCCTGCCTCAATTTCTTTGCGTATCCATTTTTCCAGTTCATCGGCACGGCTGATAAATGCAGCAAGATTCCCGTAATCATAACATTCCATAAGCTCCGGCTTTTCAAGGCAGAAATCTTCGCATACGCTGTTAAGCTCGCTTTGTAAGAATATGCCCCACATATAGACCTTAACAAAATCACCGGCTGCCGCATAATGCCGAAGCCTGAGCCATGTATAAGACAATTCTGCGTACCAGTCCGCCAAATCCTGATAGTTGTGTTCTTTCAAAGTATTATTGGGATAAACCTTTTCCAAATATTCACACACAATCTGAATTGCCTTATGACATGTTTCTTTTTGCTTTATCTCATCCTTCTCCTTGATAACGCTTGCATATAGTTCACAAAATCCTTCCGGCACTTTTCCCGCTTTATCTAATGGCTGCAATTCCTCAAGCTGTGCGGTCTGGGACTTTGTAAAATAAATGTGATGGCTGAAAGCAATGGCGCGCGCCAGATAATCCAACACATATCCGGCTAACATGCGAATATCACTTCGCTTCGTAAAGAGCATTTCAGTATACAATTCTTTTGCCTGCGCATATGCCTTCAATGCACATCCCCGCATCTTTGATACATCTGCAAGATTGCTACGCTGTCTTGCTTTAAGCATTTCAAAACGCTGCGCCCATTCATCATCCTTTGCATACAGAATTTCGCTATCTGCAAGCACAGTTATATTGTATTCCTCAAGTTCGGCAAACTGCTCCAGACGCTCCCAGGGAATCCCCCACACATCAAACCCTTCACCGTTTAAAATAAACGTACGTGCAAGCTCATTTCCTCGCTTTGTGATTGGCACAAAATAACTGACAGCCGGCTCACTATCATCCATTCGCAGTGTGGTATGGGAGATAACCAGCGCAATGTCATCCGCATACTTTTCCTTTACGGTATCAATCACCCATTGGGTAACAAATTCATTATTTTTCATCGTTCCTTTTTCCTCGCTTATGTTTATTAGGCTAACCTTGTATGTATTATGACATGAATTTGTAACCGTAACAATGCCGCAAACATTTCCACAATGTTCTTTCCCTACGGAATACCTTGCCGCTGTTTATATCAGGTGAATCTCCCTCTTTAACTCTGTCGCTGCCCGCCGGATATCCGGCTGCGCCATGATTGCCGAAGCGACTGCTATGCCGTCCGCGCCGGATTGCAAAAACGCTGCTGCATTTTCTTTCCCGATTCCGCCGATTACCACAATGGGGATGGTAACTGCCTGCCGGATTGCCTGCCATTCCTCCATGGACACAATTTTTGCATCGTGCTTTGTTCTTGTCGGAAACATGGCGCCCACCCCCAGATAGTCGGCGCCATCGTTCTGCGCCTGCAGTGCCTCGCGCAAGGACGACGCCGACACACCGAGCAGCTTATCCCGCCCAAGTAGCTTTCTTGCGGCTGACGCCGGTATGTCACTCTGCCCAATATGCACACCCGCCGCGTCAACCGCAAGCGCTATGTCTATCCTGTTATTGATAATGAGGGGGATATCATAGGTATCCGTTATCTCTTTTATTTCTTTTGCCGTATCATAAAAATCCCGTGAAGAAATATAATTTTCGCGAAGCTGCACCATGGTACAGCCGCCCAAAACTGCCTCTTCCACCGCTTCACTTAAGGTTGCAGTGCTCATACACATGCGGTCCGTGACCAGATAGAGCGAGTAATCATAAGTCATGCGCCGCCTCCTGCCCGTTCGCATAATCCGTGCCTGTATAAGTCGTAAAAATGGTGGGTCGGGCCATTGCCCTTTCCAATGGAAAGGGAGTGCGCAATTGCTGTCGTCACATACGCTTTCGCCACTTTTACCGCGTCCTGCAAGCTCATGCCCTTTGCCAGACCTGACGCAATCGCGGATGAAAAAGTGCAGCCTGTGCCATGTGTATTCTTTGTATCGATTCGGGCTGTTTCAAAATAAAAGAACTTATTCCCGTCAAAAAGGACGTCCAGTGCATTTCCAACGGCATGACCGCCCTTCACCACTACCGCTTTCGCACCCATGTCGTATATTTTAACAGCTGCCGTCCTCATATCTTCAATCGTTTTTATTTTTATGCCCGCTATTTTTTCAGCCTCCGGAATATTCGGCGTCAAAACATCGGCAAGCGGAATCACTCCCTTTATCAATGTGCCGACTGCCTCCTCATCCATGAGCGGACTGCCGTTTTTGGCATACATGACTGGGTCAACCACTATATTTTTCGGTCTGTACTGTTTTATTTTTCCGGCAGCCGCTTCCATACATGCCGCAGAGGACAACATGCCGATTTTGACGGCATCCACTTCAATATCCTCAAAGACTGCCTCTATCTGCTTCCCTATCATGTCCGGCGTTATATCCTGTATATCTATCACCCTGCTTGTATTTTCGGCAACAACAGAAACAATAACGCTCATCCCAAAAACGCCGTGTGCGGAAAAAGTCTTTAAGTCCGCCTGTATGCCTGCGCCGCCGCTGCAGTCGGAACCGGCAATGCTCAAAACCGTTTTCATCAGAAGGCGGCCTCCTTTGCTTCCATCGGAAACACAATCCACAAGGTTCCGTTTGCGACAGAAATCTTTGCTTTTTTGCCGATAAACTCATTGCTGACGCCAAGCGGAAACGAATTTGTCAGGACCGCATTTTGCAGTTCATACTTTAAACCCTCTATGCATACACCTTCCGCTCTGTCAGAGTGGGAAAACACGGATACAAAGCCTGAAGCATGAGCCGGCAGCTCTAATGTTCCGTTTGTCACAGCGGTTATGATGTAATCTTTTCCAAATAAAAAACCGCGCTTTCCACTTTGTGACAATTCCGTTAAAAGCTGCATGTTTGCGATGGTGTGCTCTATCCGCCCACCGGTGCCACAGTAAATGTGAAATCTTTCGTATCCCTTTTTGATGCCCTCGCGCACGGCGGACAACATATCCGTGGTATCCTTTTCCCTGTTTAAAACGATGACATTCGAATGGACGGGTACAAAAGAAAGCGTGTCAAAATCGCCAATCACCATATCCATCTCTATCCCCTTCTGTTCCAAAGCCGCGAACCCTGCATCCGCCGCAATGACGCAGTCTTCCACCTCAGGAATAAAATCCAAACCATAATTTTCACCGGCTCCGACCACGTAACAAATACCTGTTTTCATGCAAAGACTCCTCTCTTTTACGAGCTGTCGCTCTACGTACCAAACCAAATTACTATTCTC
>CAMWLB010000281.1 GCA_947174985.1 uncultured Lachnospiraceae bacterium
CAGCCAAGCCGATCGAAATAGAAAAACTGATGCAGACACTGGAAGATATTTTGAAATAGCAGCAAAGGCCGGGATATTCCCCGGCCTTTTTTGTTATATATTTTGAATAAACATTCTCAATAAGGCCTTTGCGCATAATTGCGGGACAAAAGTATATACTAACCTTTAAAAATGCATGTATGCGATGAAAGGGATAACAAAATGGCGGACACCGTTTGTTATATAAAATTGAACAGAAATGTAGAAACCACACAGGCAGATGTTTTCCTGAAAGACATCGGAAGTATCCGCTGTGCGGACAAGCTTGTTGCGGCTAAGGTGAAAAGTATTAAAGTCCATAAGTTTCGCAGTACGGGAGAAAGCGTCGAGACCGGACAGGCGGGCAGCGCGCAGGAAAATGGTAAGACCGGACAGGCGGGCAGCACAGAGAAAAGTGTCGGAACCGGAGGGGTGAACAGCGCACAGAAGAGCGGCAGGAAGGCAAAGGCAGGAGAGAAGAAAAATCCATATGAAGAAAAGCGCTGCGTGGTCAGCGTTTTGAAAATCATAGAGCTGATTGAGGATACCTGTCCCGATGTGACGGTGGAAAGTCTCGGTGAGACGGAGGTCCTGATAGAACGAATCAACGTGGATACACACAAAGGCTGGCAGCAGGCGCTCAAAGCATTTTTTATTGCCCTCATCAGCTTTTGCGGTACGGCGTTTACCATTATGGCTTACCACAATGATATCGGCATTGCGGATGTTTTTACCCGTATTCACCAAATTGTGATGGGCAGTGAGCCGGAGGGCGTATCGGCGCTGGAGATAGCATATTCGGTGGGACTTTCCCTGGGAATTATTGTATTCTTTAACCATGTGGGCGGACGCAGGCTGACAAAGGACCCTACGCCAATCGAGGTGGAAATGCGCAAATACGAAACGGATGTAAACAATGCGCTTGTGGACACGGCGGAAAGAGAGGGTAGAACAATCGATGTGGAATAGCCTGAAAATCCTTCTTCTGATTCTTTCCGGCGGCAGCTTCGGTCTTCTGGCGTCAGCCGGTGTTTTTACGGTTCTGGTTGCTGTGGGGCTGATTCCGCGTTTTGCAGGCAAAAGCCATACAGCGGGGCAGATTATATTGTATGAAGAGATGGTGATTCTGGGAACCGTGGCAGGAGGTCTGGTAAGCGTGTTTGAGCGTTACTGCCACTTTGGAGAGTGGCTTGTCTCGGCGGGCGTTTCACAGGCGGCAGTACAATATGCAGGAACTGTATTTGTGACTGTTTTTGGGCTTTTTGCGGGAATGTTTATCGGATGTCTGGCGCTTGCCATTGCCGAAATGCTGGACAGTATTCCGATTTTCTCAAGAAGAGCCGGCTTCAGGCATGGACTTGGCGTGGCGGTCTGTGCGATGGCGGCGGGAAAGCTCTGCGGCTCCATATTGTATTTTATCTATCAGATTCACGAGGTAGCAAAGTAAAGCGTCAGAATTTTTGTTTCGCCATGATTGCGGTATAGGAAATAAAATATTGCGCATATTAAGAAAAAAGGCGGACACAAAGAAAAGAACGGCAGTCCGCACATATGGAATAGGAGAAGGAAGAGAGGAACAGGGTTATATGGCTGAGAAGGACGAGAACAGTAAACCGGAATACGGAGTGGAAGATAAAAAACAAAACTATGAAAAGTATGTCAAGGAAATGACGCCCACCCACAACCTGTGGCTGCAAATGCTGAAGGCTTTTATAACAGGCGGGCTTATCTGCGTGCTGGGGCAGGGAATTTTGCAGTTCTGCACGGATGTAATGAGCATGGAAAAGGAAACGGCTGCGAGCTGGTGTTCGTTGTCACTGATTTTTTTAAGTGTGCTTCTGACGGGATTGAATATTTATCCCCGCATCGTGAAGTGGGGCGGAGCAGGCGCGCTGGTGCCGATTACAGGGTTTGCCAACTCGGTCGCGGCACCTGCCATAGAATTTAAAAAAGAGGGCTGGGTGTTTGGCGTAGGCTGTAAAATCTTTACCATTGCCGGACCGGTTATCCTGTATGGTATTTTTACAAGCTGGGTGCTGGGAGTTGTTTACTGGCTTTGTACCATGTTTGGAATCGTTTGAATAAAGATAATTGTTCTTTTTGTTGACTTCAAAAACCCTATGTTTTAAAATAGTAGTAACCTTTTTGTACAGTACAGGATAAGAAGAACGTAAGGTTTCGGAAAGGACAATTATGCACAGAAAAATACTTATAGTAGATGATTCGGATATAAACCGTGGTATTCTGAAGGAAATTCTTAAGGGTGAGCATCCCGTGATGGAGGCAGCGGATGGCAGGGAGGCGCTGGAACGTCTGGAAGAGTCTTATGACGATATTGCCGTGGTTCTGTTGGATTTGATTATGCCCGAGATGGATGGCTTCGCAGTGTTGGAGGTCATGAAAAAGAAAGGCTGGATGGAGAAAATACCGGTGCTTGTAATCACCGGCGAAGATTCGGTGGAAATCGAGCGGAAAAGCTTTGAATATGGCGCTTCTGACTTCGTCAGAAAGCCCTTCGACAATATACTGGTAAAGAGAAGGGTCAATAACATAACGGATTTGTACATGTACAAGGACCGTCTGGAAGTTAAGGTGGAGGAGCAGACCAAGACGCTGCAGGAGCAGAATGAGCTTCTAAAGGTGCAGGCAGACCGTCTGAAGGAAAACAATGCGCGGATTCTGGATGCGCTCGGCACGATTGTGGAGAGCAGAAATCTGGAAAGCGGCGAGCATATCAAGCGCGTAAAGGATTTTACCCGTATTCTTGCAGAAGAGTTGATGAAGGATTATCCTGAATACGAGCTGACGCCGGATAAGGTGGATGTCATTGTTTCTGCAAGCTCCATGCATGATATCGGAAAGATAGCGATTCCCGACAATATCCTGTTAAAACCGGCAAGGCTGACGCAGGAGGAGTTCGAGTGCATGAAGACCCACACAACGAGGGGCTGTGACATCTTAAAGAGCATCAAGGGAGCGTGGGACGACAAATACGGCGAGGCCTGCTATGAAATATGCCGTTATCACCATGAGAGATATGATGGCAGGGGCTATCCCGATGGACTTGTGGGAGAGGAAATCCCGATTTCTGCCCAGATTGTATCCGTGGCTGACGTTTATGATGCGCTTGTCAGTGAAAGAGTATACAAGAGCGCTTATTCCAAAGACGAGGCGTTTCATATGATTATGCGGGGAGAATGCGGCACTTTTTCGCCCAAGCTTTTGAACTGCTTTAAAAATGCAAGAAATCAAATGGAAGACATGGTAACCGAGCAAAAAGAAGGGGCGCATGCATAGCGCCCTTTTTCTGTGCTTGGAAAAAAGGAGAAAATATGCTGCCGGAACAATTTTTGAAAAATATGGAAAAGCTGCTGGGTAAAGAATATCCGGCATTTCTGGAAAGCTTTTCAGAGGAAAGCAGCCGCGGGCTGCGTGTGAATACTATCAAGACGGATGTGGAAGCCTTTCTGACGGGTGGGTATTTTTCTCTTGAGAGAGTGCCGTGGACGGAAAACGGATTTTACATAGGCGGGGCGGACAGGCCGGGTAAAAGCCCGCTCCATACTGCCGGTGTGTACTATATACAGGAACCGTCGGCGATGGCGCCCGCGGTGTTTTTGGAAGCGCGCCCTGGAGACAGGGTGCTTGATTTGTGCGCTGCGCCCGGCGGAAAGACAACACAGATTGCCGATTCCATGCGGGGTGAGGGGATTTTAATCAGCAACGAAATCCATCCGGCAAGGGCACAGATACTCTCTGAAAATGTGGAGCGGATGGGGCTTGAGAACGTGATTGTCACCAATGAGACACCGGAGCGGCTTGCGGCGGTATTTATAGGATATTTTGACAAAATTCTGGTGGATGCGCCCTGCTCCGGAGAAGGCATGTTTCGCAAGTCACAGGAGGCACGCGCGGAATGGAGTCCGGAAAATGTTGCGCTCTGCGCCGAAAGACAGGACGGTATTCTGGACTGCGCGGCAGGGATGCTGCGCCCGGGCGGAAGGCTTGTCTATTCGACCTGTACCTTTGCGCCTGAGGAGGACGAGGGGACGGTAAGCCGCTTTTTGGAGCGTCATTCGGATTTTTCGATACGGCAGATAAAGCTGCCGGAAGGCTTTTGGGGCGGACAGAAGGAATGGGTGACAAATCCGGCGGCGGGACTGGAATACACGGCGCGCCTGATGCCACACAGACTTAAGGGCGAAGGGCATTATCTTGCGATTCTGGAGAGAGCGGGCGAGGACGGCTTTTTGGCAAAGGGAAAAAACGGAACGGAAAAGAGTATCCAAAGGCGGGAGTACAGTCTTTTTTCGGAGTTTAAAGAGCAGTATCTTCCCGGCAGGGATTTTGCGGGCACATATCTGCGATACGGGGAACAGCTTTATCTTGGCA
>CAMWLB010000282.1 GCA_947174985.1 uncultured Lachnospiraceae bacterium
GTCTTTCACGGCATGGATGAGCAGCTCCGTCAAATCTTCCGTAGTCAGCGCCTGCAGGACAAAAACCTTGCAGCGCGATAAAAGAGCGGCGTTGATTTCAAAGGAGGGATTCTCCGTCGTGGCGCCAATCAGGGTGATGCTGCCTTTTTCCACATAGGGAAGAAAGGCATCCTGCTGCGCCTTGTTGAAGCGGTGGATTTCATCTACAAAGACAAGGGTGCGGATGCCGTAGGCGCGGTTTTCATCAGCCTGCTTCATAATATCCTTGATTTCCTTAATGCCGCTGGTAACGGCACTGAAATTGATAAAGCGGGATTTGGTACGGTTGGCAATGATACGCGCCAGCGTGGTCTTGCCGACGCCGGGAGGTCCCCAGAATATCATGGAAGCAATCAAATCGCGCTCCAGCATCTGTCGGAGTATTTTTCCTTTGCCTAAAAGATGCTTTTGTCCGATATAGTCATCCAGGGTCTGCGGCCTTAATCTGTCCGCAAGCGGCGTGGAGACGGAAAAAGAAGTGTTTTCATCCGGCATGTCAAATAAAGATAACTGGTCCATAAGATTCCTAATATAAATCCTCCTTAGCTGATTGTATTACAATAAGTGTAACATAAAGAAAAAGCCATTGCAAAACATATTCTCCTATGTTAAAATGAAAACAATCGGCAATGACAAAAAAATAACAATCATTGTAAAAGCCCGAAAATGCGGAAAAATGGAGGAAAGACAAATGTCAAGAAAAGTAGTATTAGCAGGCGCATGCCGTACTGCAATCGGTACCATGGGCGGCACTCTGAGCACGACTCCGGCAGCTGAGCTGGGAGCAATCGTAATCAAAGAAGCATTAAACAGAGCAGGTGTGGCTCCTGAAGCGGTAGACCAGGTGTACATGGGCTGCGTGATTCAGGCAGGACAGGGACAGAACGTTGCACGTCAGGCTTCCATCAAGGCAGGCCTTCCCATCGAGGTTCCCGCTGTTACCATGAATGTTGTATGCGGCTCCGGCTTAAACTGTGTGAATCAGGCTGCACAGATGATTATGGCAGGCGACGCAGATATCGTAGTGGCAGGCGGTATGGAAAATATGTCCATGGCACCTTATGCGATTCCGCAGGCGCGTTATGGATACCGTATGGGCAACGCAACCATGGTGGATACCATGATTAAGGATGCACTTTGGGATGCTTTCAATGATTACCATATGATTAAGACAGCAGACAACATCTGCGAAGAGTGGGGACTGACCCGTGAAGAGCTGGATGCATTTGCATTAAAGAGCCAGCAGAAGGCAGAAGCAGCACAGGCTTCCGGCGCGTTCGATGCGGAAATCGTTCCTGTAGAAGTAAAGAAGAAAAAAGAAACCATCATATTCAACAAGGATGAAGGTCCTCGTGCGGGCTCTACTATGGAAGGACTTGCAAAGCTTCGTCCCATCAACCCGGGCGGATTTGTAACGGCAGGCAATGCTTCCGGTATCAACGACGGCGCAGCAGCTATCGTGGTAATGAGTGAGGAAAAGGCAAAGGAGCTTGGCGTTAAGCCGATGGCAACTTTTGTGGCAGGCGCGCTTGCAGGCGTAAGACCTGAGGTAATGGGTATCGGCCCTGTGGCAGCGACCAAGAAGGTTATGGCTAAGACCGGCATGAAGATTGAAGACTTCGATATCATCGAGGCAAACGAAGCATTTGCAGCACAGTCCGTGGCAGTTGGCAAGGATTTGGGCATCGATGTAGACAAGCAGTTAAATCCCAACGGCGGCGCGATTGCACTGGGTCATCCCGTAGGCGCTTCCGGATGCCGTATTCTGGTTACACTGCTTCACGAGATGCAGGCAAGAGGCGCAAAGACAGGTCTTGCAACGCTTTGCATCGGCGGCGGCATGGGCTGCTCCACAATTGTAAAAATAGAAGATTAATTTCGGCAGGCTGCAGCCTGTGAAAAAAGGCGGAAAGGTGTTTGTGTGTTTTATAAAGAGGCAAATGCAGTTTCGGCTTTTTTCATGCAGGTTGCGCTTCGGCATGGAGGATAGTATGGAATATATTTTATACGAACAAAAAGGACAGACTGCAACTATTACCATCAACCGTGAGAAGGCGTTAAACGCTTTGAATTCTCAGGTTCTAGAGGAGCTTGATGCCACGCTCGACGCAGTGGATTTAAACGAAGTGAGATGCCTCATTTTAACCGGCGCAGGACAGAAATCCTTTGTGGCTGGCGCGGACATCGGAGAGATGAGCACGCTGACCAAAGCGGAGGGAGAGGCATTTGGCAAAAAGGGAAATGATGTGTTCCGCAAGCTGGAGACCTTCCCGATTCCCGTGATTGCGGCGGTAAACGGTTTTGCGCTGGGTGGCGGCTGTGAGATTTCCATGAGCTGTGACATCAGAATCTGCTCTGATAATGCGGTGTTCGGACAGCCTGAAGTGGGCTTGGGCATTACGCCCGGCTTTGGCGGCACCCAGAGACTGGCACGTCTGGTCGGCGCAGGCATGGCAAAGCAGATGATTTATACAGCAAGAAATATCAAGGCGGACGAAGCACTTCGCATTGGCCTTGTCAATGCAGTTTATACGCAGGAGGAGCTTTTGCCGGCGGCTGAGAAGATGGCAGCGGGCATTGCAAAGAACGCGCCCATCGCAGTACGCAACTGCAAGAAGGCGATAAATGAAGGCCTTGACCTTCCCATGGACGAGGCAATCGTGCTGGAAGAGAAGCTCTTTGGCGACTGCTTTGAAACGGAAGACCAGAAATACGGCATGGCATTCTTCCTTGACAAGAACAAGGAAAAAGTAAAAGAGCCGTTTAAAAACTGCTAATCCATTACTTAATCAATTATAAAAAACAAGGAGGAACTACAATGAAGGTAGGTATTATCGGCGCAGGCACCATGGGTGCAGGAATCGCACAGGCATTTGCCATGACAGACGGTTACGAAGTATGTCTTTGTGACATTAAGCAGGAATTTGCTGACGGCGGCAAGGGCAGAATTGCCAAAAACATGACATTTTTAGTAAATAAGGAAAAAATCACACAGGATAAGGCAGATGAAATCCTGGGCAAGATTACAACTGGTCTGAAGGATATCTGCACGGACTGCGATCTGGTTATCGAGGTTGCTCCTGAAAATATGCAGATTAAGAAGACAACTTTTAAGGAATTACAGGATATCGTAAAGCCTGACTGCATTTTTGCAACCAACACCTCTTCCCTGTCCATCACGGAAATCGGTGCAGGCCTTGACAGACCCATGATTGGTATGCATTTCTTCAATCCGGCTGACAGAATGAAGCTGGTAGAGGTTATCGCAGGTGAGAACACGCCGGTTGAACTGGTAGAAAAGATTAAGGGCATCGCTTCCGAAATCGGCAAGACTCCCGTTGAAGTAAAGGAAGCTCCCGGATTTGTGGTAAACAGAATCCTGATTCCCATGATTAATGAAGCAATCGGCATCTACGCAGACGGTATTGCAAGCGTAGCAGATATCGACGAGGCAATGAAGCTGGGCGCTTCCCATCCCATGGGACCTCTGGCGCTTGGCGATTTGGTTGGACTGGATATCGTGCTTGCCATCATGGAAGTGCTGCAGAACGAAACGGGCGACCCGAAGTATCGTCCTCATCCCCTGCTCAGAAAGATGGTACGCGCAGGCAAGCTCGGCAAAAAAACCGGCAAGGGCTTCTACGACTACGCAAAGTAAGCAGACGGATTCCTCGTGCCGCGCAGCGGCATGAGTTGCAGATTGAACAAATAATTTGATGGAGGAAATAATATCATGGATTTTACTTTGAAAAAAGAACATGAAATGGCGCGCACTCTGTTTAAGGAGTTCGCTGAAAAAGAAGTAAAGCCTCTTGCGCAAGAGGTTGACGAGACCGAGGAATTTCCCCGCGGTACCGTAGAAAAGATGGCTAAGCTGGGCTTCTTAGGGATTCCGGTTCCCAAGGAGTACGGCGGACAGGGTTGCGACCCTCTGACCTACGTAATGTGCGTGGAGGAGCTTTCCAAGGTCTGCGGCACCACAGGCGTTATCGTATCCGCACATACCTCTCTGTGCTGCGACCCGATTATGACATTCGGTACGGAAGAGCAGAAGCAGAAATATCTGGTTCCTCTTGCAAAAGGTGAGAGGCTTGGCGCATTCGGTCTTACCGAGCCCGGCGCAGGTACCGACGCACAGGGACAGCAGACCAAGGCTGTTTTAGACGGTGACGAGTATATCTTAAACGGCTCCAAAATTTTCATTACCAACGGCAAGGAAGCAGACGTATACGTTATCTTTGCTGTGACCGGCACAGTAGAAAAGCGCGGCAGAATGATTAAGGAAATCTCCGCATTTATCGTAGAAAAAGGAACCCCGGGCTTTAGCTTCGGTACAAAAGAAAAGAAGATGGGTATCCGCGGTTCTTCTA
>CAMWLB010000283.1 GCA_947174985.1 uncultured Lachnospiraceae bacterium
CCACATACAGTCTGATTTCCTGCATTTGCGGATAAACACCTGAAAATTGACGCATTTTGTTTTTCATACGGTTTGCGGCGCCTCTCATCACTGCAACATTGCTGTATGAAATTCTGTGAAGAACCGCCGCACTGTATACCAGATAAACCATATAGACAACATCGATGAGGAAATCGTTGCAGAGATAGTCCTTTGCAAATTGCCTGAAGAAACGTTTCCCTGCATATTTCCTGTCGATTGCGAGGGTGCTGTCATTGGTTGCATCAAAATCCTGCAAAAGCAAGTCCGAAACCTCGGTGTTCAGCCGCACTTCTTTCGCATAATCGTTCAAATAGAACACACGGTTGACATATCCCAGCTTGCGCTCATAAGGGTTTTTCTCGTTCCGGATTTTAAAATTTAACTTATTCAGCGCCTTGCCCGCCCAAAGCGAAGCAACAAAAGAAACCGCCACAAACAGGAAAGAAACCGGGTCGTTCCCGATAAAAAACGCGCCCGAAAGAAGAATGGAGGTAACGCCCGTGAACAGGCTCTGCAGTACGCCAAACATTCTGTCAACCTGATTTTCCGCCTCGGAAACCGACAGCACATAGTCGTTATAAAATTGAGGGTCATCGTAACAGGCAAGGTCGATTTCCCTCGCCTTTTGATACATCATTTCCTTCACTGCCTGTTTCATCTTAGGCACGCTCTTCATCTGCACTTTCTGATAAAGATAGGCGTTAAAAAGCAGTCCAAGCACCACAAAGCTAAGCAGGCAAAGGAGGAATACTGCCGCATCCCGAAACGGTCTTCCGAATTCCGCACATTCCAGTACATAATTCAATCCAAATGTAAATTCCAGAAATATGACAACTTCGTTTCTGATGTACTCTGTAATCAGCAGGATGACACAGACGGGAGCCGCCTTGAAACAAAGCCGAAACAGAAACCAGGTATCGGTAATCACTTTTCTGAAGCTGTGTTTTTTCATGCCTCTGCCTCCTCTCTGTAATTTTCATCCGCAAGATAATTCTGCGCCTGCTTGGTAAACATTTCACAGTACTTTCCATTCCGCTCCATAAGCTCTCTGTGACTGCCCTGCTCGATGACGGAACCATTTTCAAGCATAAATACCATATCCGCGTCCTTTACTGAGGAAAGCCTGTGAGAAATAAACAAGGTGATATGTCCCTTACTCTCATCCATAATGCCCTTGTACAGATCATATTCCGCAATGGGGTCAAGTGCGCTGGATGGCTCGTCAAACACTTTGACGGAAGCGTTCTGCGCAAAGGCTCTTGCCACCACGATTTTCTGCTGCTCTCCACCCGACAAGACCGCTCCGTCATGATCAAATTCCTTTGTCATAACCGTATCGATGCCATTTGGCAGAGACTGCACCTTATCCCAGACCCCTGCGCATTGCAGCGCGTGCTCTGCTATTTCTTTCGGATTTTCAAATTCCGCACCCATCAGCACATTGTCTTTCACCGACATTGCCATGACCTTGTAATCCTGAAACGCCGCCGAAAATAATTTCCGGTACGCTTTCAGGTTGTACTCCTTAATATTTACGCCATTCACAAGAATTTCGCCGCTTACAGGGTCATAGAGCCGAAACAGCAGTTTGATAATCGTCGATTTGCCCGCACCGTTATGTCCAACCAGTGCGCAGACTTTGTCTCCCCCAATCTGAAATGACAGATTATTAATAACAGGTTCGTTTTCTTTATATGCAAAGCAGACATTTCTGAATTCGATTATATGTACCTTTTCTTCCGGCATGATGCCGTCCTGATCTTCGGGGATTTTTTCCTCATACTCCATAAAGGTACGAAAGTATTCGAGAAACTGCCCGTTTTTCATTGCTTCCATGAAATCATTAAACATCCCGATTAAAATCCACGAAGAGGTTGACATTGCGGTAAACATGATGGCAAGCTCTGCAAGCCCCATTGTTTTTGACACAATCGTCCTGTATGCGGCATAAATCATGATTCCCTCAAAAACAAGGGCAAAGGTTGTAACGTTCTGCGCCCATGAATAAAGAATTGCTTTTTTGGCATACTTGTCTGCCACCGCAACATTCCCCTCTACCGCCTCATGATAGCGTTTCATCATCAGTTCATGCATGTTGGAATAGCGGATTTCCTTTGCATATTCCGCAAGGTGCATGACACGGTTGACATATTCTGCCTTGCGGTTGTGTTTCACATTGTCGTTGTAACGCCCTCCCCATATTTTATTCATCAATCCGCCAAAGACAAAATTTCCGATGATGGGAGATATCACAAACAGTACAGAAAACGGGTCTATCATATACATGGAAGAAAACGCAGCCGCAGCCGCAATGACACCAAAAATCACCTGAAAGAAAAAATCCACCGACTTGGTCATTTTCTGTGCGGAACCGTCCAGCGCCATGGTATATTTATTATAGAAATCAGCGTCCTCAAAACAGCGCAGCTCCACATTTCTCGCTTTTGCATACAATTTGCGGTAAAGGCTGCGATAAATCTGATTGTCCGTAAACGGTATCACCACCGAATTCATGTAGCTTGTGTACATCGCAAGCAGGCTAAACACAGCAAAACAAATTCCGATAAAGCCAAGAATCCTGACAAACGGCGCTTCCTTTTCAATTGCGTTTATCACGTACCGCAGGAAAAAAATACTCATGAAAATCCATTCAACATAACCTGCTACGGCATACACTGCCGTATGGATAACGCGCCTTTTGCTGATGCCCCACACGGTCTTCACCGCGTAGGCATTGTTTGCAAAGACCCGCACCCTGCTTTTTTTGCTCTTACTCATACATTTTCTCCATGTGTTTCCATAATCCTATCTTCGCTTAACTTCAAAAAATGATTCTTTTTCATGGTATTCTCCTTTTACAGCGGCACCTGCACTCTATAGGCACCATTCCAATTTTTCCGCAGGTAAAACAATATAATTATCCATTCCATCTCCCTGACGAAGATATACATTTCTGATACCTGCCTGTATAATCATTCTTGCACAAAGAGGGCAGGGTTTTGCTTTATGAACTATAGCATCCGCAGGATTTATTCCCGTTAAATAAAGGTCTGCCCCTATTGTTTGTTCTCTGGAACAATTCATTAAAGCATTTGCCTCTGCATGAATTGCCTTACATATTCCATAACCTTCTCCTTGATGCATTCCACGTTTTATTCTGGGGCACTCGCCAATATCACAACAATTTTCTTTTCCCCTGGGAGAGCCGTTATAACCTGTAGAAATAACAACATCATCCTTAACAATCACAGCTCCGTATTTTCTCTTCAGACATGTACTCCTATATGCAAAAACCTCTGCACAATTCAAATAGGTATCCTCTTTAGACACTCTTTCTTTTCCTTTTGTAATTACCATACTGCACCTCCTCTGAACTTTCGTGTTTTTAACAGGTACACAATCCCGAAAAGGGAGTAAGACAAAAAGGGCACGTAAAACGTGCCCTTCATGCTGGTGGCGGGACTTGAACCCGCACTGTGTCGCCACAAACAGATTTTGAGTCTGCCGCGTCTGCCATTCCGCCACACCAGCTTACTGCTTTCACAGCCGAATATTATGTTACCATATTCGGCTGTTCTTGACAAGCGTTTTTTTAGAAATTAATTCGATTGTAAATGTCATAACCGTCAAAGGTTGCAAAATAGTCTTTCGGCGTCTCCGCTCTCCTGATAAGCTGTACACTGCCGTCCTCTTTCAAAAGAAGTTCTGCCGATTTGAGCTTACCGTTATAGTTATAGCCCATGGCATAGCCGTGCGCACCGGTGTCATGAATCACCAGATAATCCCCCATCTCCACCTTTGGCAGCATCCTGTCAACTGCAAATTTGTCATTGTTCTCGCAGAGGGAGCCTGTCACATCATATTGATAATCACAAGAATCATTTTCTTTTCCCAGCACGGTAATGTGGTGGTAAGCGCCGTACATCGCAGGGCGCATCAAATTGACGGCGCAGGCGTCCACGCCGATATACTCCTTGTGGGTATGCTTTTCATGGATTGCCGTTGTCACCAGATGTCCGTAGGGACCCATCATAAACCGCCCCAGTTCCGTGTAAATCGCCACATCACCCATGCCGGCCGGAACCAGAATTTCCTCATATACCTTACGCACGCCCTCACCGATAACACGGATATCATTCGGCGTATCCTCCGGTCTGTAAGGGATGCCGATACCACCAGAAAGGTTGATAAAGCTGATATGTGCGCCCGTCTTGTCGCGAAGCTGTACTGCCAGTTCAAACATGGACTTTGCCAATGTGGGATAATAGTCATTTGTCACGGTATTGCTTGCCAGAAAAGCATGCATGCCAAAGTTCTCCACGCCCTTCTCCTTCAATATCCGATAGCCCTTAAACATCTGCTCCGTGGTAAAGCCATACTTTGCAT
>CAMWLB010000284.1 GCA_947174985.1 uncultured Lachnospiraceae bacterium
TCGTGATTCAGACCGCAGTCTGCAAACAGGAATGTGCCGTTTTCTCCCTGATCCTTCATCACCGTGTCCATAATAAAGAACGCGGAAACCAGCTTTACACCGGGCGCCGTCTTTAAAATCTGAAGGGCAGGACGAAGCGTATCCGCTGTCGAGTGGCACGCACCTGCTACCATGCCGTCGGCATCATTATTCTTTACCATAACAATACCGAAAGTCAGATAATCCTTTAAGAGGATTTCCCTTGCCTTTTCCGGCGTCATACCCTTTGCTTTTCTAGTCTCATAAAGTACGTTTACATACTCATCAAGCCTGTCCGTCGTCTGTGGATTGATGACTGTGATGCCGTCAAGTTCAACCTCAAGCCAGCCGGCGCCGTCCATAATCTTTTCTTCATCGCCAATCATAATAATGTTGGCAATCCCTTCTTCCAAAATCTTTGCAGCGGCAAGCAAGGTTCTCTTATCGTTAGACTCCGGCAGTACAATTGTCTTCTTGTCAACCTTTGCCCTCTGCTTAATCAGGTCAATATATGACATATCCCTTCTCCTTTCAGATTTTTCTTTTCAAATTCATCTGTATCCATTATACTAGATATGTAAAATGTATACAAGGAAAAATATGCGGAAAATTGTACAATTTCAAATACAAATTTTTTGCTATTTTGTCCCTGAAAACGTGATATTTTTAACAATGTAACCGCTTACAGAATATGTTATTTTTTTCACATTTAAAATAATCATTTTTGCACGTTTTTTCGTTTTAAGGAGACTATATGAAAACTGTCGGTATTATAGCAGAGTACAATCCCTTTCATAATGGACATCTTTACCATCTGCAACAGGCAAAGGCGCTTTCAAACGCTGATTTTGCCATTGTTGTCCTGAGCGGTGATTTTACGCAGCGCGGCACCCCTGCCCTTCTCGACAAATATGCCCGCTGTGAAATGGCTTTATGCTGCGGCGCTGACCTGGTTATCGAACTGCCCGTATGCTTTGCCACAGGCAGCGCCGAATACTTTGCAAAGGGTGCTGTTTCCATTCTGTCCGGTCTTAAGACTGACGCTCTCTGCTTCGGAAGTGAGTGCGGCAGCATCGATGCCCTCCGCCGGACTGCGCGCATACTGGCAGACGAGCCGGAGCCTTTTCGTAATGCCCTTATACAGAATCTGCACAAAGGCATGTCCTTTCCTGCAGCACGCAGCCTTGCCATGTCACAGTATCTGACCGAAGCAGATTATGATGATTCCCTGCTCAAATCACCTAACAACATTCTTGGCGTTGAATATCTGAAAGCGCTGATAAAGCTTGACAGTCCTATGGAGGTCTATACCCTGCCCAGACAGGGCGCAGGCTATTCCGACGATTCCCTGCAGGACCCGCACTTCTGCTCCGCCCTCGCGTTAAGGCACCGTCTTCTCGACGGCGGGACTTGCGACGAGTTTTCTTCTTTTATCCCCAAAGCAGCCCTGCATATCTTAGAGAGAGAGCTGGCTTCCCAAAAATCGGTTCATACCGACGATTTTTCCTCCATGCTCTTTTACCGCCTGCTGCAGTTGCAGGCCGAGGGCTATTCTGCCTTTGCCGACGTGTCGGAAGCGCTCTCCGATAAAATGGCAAAGCTTTTGGAACATTACATTTCGTGGACGCAGTTTTGTTCTGATTTGCTGAAATCAAAGGATCTGACCCACTCGCGCTTAGACCGCTCCCTGCTCCACATTCTTTTGGATATGAAAAAGCAGGACTTATGCGATTACGAGGCTTCGGGAAATGCGCAGTACGCCCGTGTACTGGGCTTTCGGGCAGATTCGAAACTGCTTTTTTCCGGACTGTCTAAAAAGCTTCCCCTTATCACCAAGCTTTCTGATGCTGACAGACTGCTCTCTCCTGTTGGTATGCGCCAACTGCAGCAGGATATTTTTGCGGCGCATTTATATGAAAGCGTAAAGGCGCAAAAAACCGGCGGCCCCATGCTAAATGAGTACCGCCGGCAAATCGTGATTGTTCCGTGATATCTATCAATTTTTAAAGCTGTGAATCGGCGCCGGAATCCGCCCCCCCCGATTGACAAAGGCCTCACAGGAAAAGCCGTTGACCGGCATAATGGGTGCATAGCCGAGCAGCCCGCCAAATTCCACGGTCTCTCCTACACCCTTTCCAATAACAGGTATAATTCTGACTGCCGTTGTCTTCTGGTTCACCATGCCAATCGCCATCTCATCAGCAATGATGCCGGAAATCGTTGTCGCCTTCGTATCCCCCGGAATCGCTATCATATCCAGTCCCACCGAGCAGACGCAGGTCATCGCCTCCAGCTTTTCAAGCGTAAGCGCGCCCTGCTTGACCGCCTCAATCATGCCGCGGTCCTCGCTGACCGGAATAAATGCGCCGGACAGCCCTCCCACATAGGAGGATGCCATCACGCCACCCTTCTTCACCTGATCATTTAACAGGGCAAGCGCCGCCGTAGTTCCCGGCGCTCCTGCATATTCCAATCCCATCTCACACAAAATATCCGCCACGCTGTCCCCCACTGCCGGCGTGGGAGCCAGAGACAAATCCACAATGCCAAAGGGTACGCCCAGAAGTCTGGAAGCTTCCTTTGCCACAAGCTGCCCAACTCTTGTCACCTTAAAAGCCGTCTTCTTGATGGTCTCACAGAGCACCTCAAAGCTTTCCCCCCGCACCTTTTCAAGCGCCGTCTTTACCACGCCGGGACCGCTGACGCCTACATTGATAATTTTGTCCGTTTCTGTTACGCCATGAAACGCCCCCGCCATAAAAGGATTATCGTCCGGTGCATTGCAGAATACCACCAGCTTGGCACAGCCTAAAGAATCATCCTGCTTCGTATACTCCGCCGTCTGCTTCACTATCTCGCCCATAAGCCGTACCGCATCCATGTTGATACCGGTGCGGGTAGAGCCTAAATTGACTGAACTGCATACCCGCTCTGTCTTGGAAAGCGCAAGCGGAATGGAACGTATCAGAAGCTCATCTGCCTTTGTCATGCCCTTGCTCACCAAAGCGGAATAGCCGCCGATAAAATTGACGCCAACCTTGTGCGCCACTTCGTCAAGCGTTTCCGCCAACTCTGCAAAATCCTCCGGTGTCCGGCAGGCAGCGCCGCCCACCAGTGCAATCGGCGTCACTGAAATCCGCTTGTTCACGATGGGGATTCCATACTCTCTGGAAATCGATTCCCCGACCTGAACCAAATCCTTTGCCGCCTCATATATCTTGTTGTATATTTTTTCTTTTACTCTTGAAAGCTCAGAATCTATGCAGTCCAACAGACTGATACCCAGCGTAATGGTGCGGACATCAAGATTCTCTTTCTCAATCATATTATTGGTTTCCACCACTTCATATATGTTAATCATGCCCTGTCCCCCGCTGTATTAGATTCTGTGCATCTTATCAAATATTTCTTCCTTCTGGCATTTGATGATGACGCCTATCTCTTCGCCCAGCTTTCCAAGTTCGTCCGCCATATCTTCATGCTCTTTTGCACCGTTCGACGTGTCCACCACCATCATCATATTGAAATAGCCCTGTACAATCGTCTGCGCAATGTCCAATATGTTGATGCCATTATCCGCAAGGTATGTGCATACCTTCGCAATAATGCCCACCGTATCTTTTCCCACAACGGTAATAATTGTCTTTTTCATATTTCCTTTGTCCTTTTTCCTTTCCTGAAACTATACTGTCACTACACTATATTATTTTTCTTAATTGCCACTAAACCTGATTTTATCGCTGTCATTGTATCACGCGTCATGCAAAATGGCAATTCCTTTTATACCTCAATAACGGGAGACGGCTCACTGCGCAGCGCAACGGAAATAGGAAAATCCTCTGCCGTATAAGGGCAGTCCCCCAGCGTGATTTCCATCCGGACCGATTCATAAGCAAGCTCCGGCATATTATTTTCCTTGCTCAGATGCCCTAATACTATCGCCTTCAGATTGTCATGCAGGATACGGCTTAACAGCCTGCCTGCATTTTCGTTGGACAAATGTCCCCTATTGCCTAAAATCCGCTGTTTTAAATAATAGGGGTAGGGACCCACCTGCAGCATGTTGACATCATGGTTCGCCTCCAAAAGCAGGGCGTCCATCCCTTTCAGACATTCCACCGTATAGTCGTTGTAGACTCCCAAATCGGTGCACACAGCAACCCTTTTTGCACCGTAGCCTATCCGGTAGGCGACAGGCTCAGCGGCATCATGTGAAATCCGCATGGGCGATACCGTCAAATCCTTGATTATCAGCTTGCTGTCCGCCTCTATTTCATGAAACAACGCCGGCTCCGGTGCAGTTTTGCCGCCATTTTTTAAAATTGCCTGAATAGTTCCCTTCGTTGCAAAAA
>CAMWLB010000285.1 GCA_947174985.1 uncultured Lachnospiraceae bacterium
GTTCGCCTACCTTTGGCAAGTGGCATGGGGTGATTTTGTCCGAGGAAAATAAGAAGCAGTTCTTTGTACCGAAGCAATTTGCACATGGTTTCCTGGTGCTTTCGGAATACGCGGAATTCTGCTATAAATGCACGGATTTCTATCATCCCGGTGATGAGGGCGGATTGATGTGGAACGACGCGGATATCAAGGTTGACTGGCCTCTGCAGGAAGGCGCCCCGCTGCTTTTATCAGAGCGTGACACAAAATGGGGCAGCTTTAGTGAATATGTGAAAAATATGGCGGATTAAATTGCCGTTGGCACGGCGGAATACGAGGAAGCATGAAGAGTAAAATTTCCAAAAAAACCGGAATTATGATATTCTGCGGGCTGGCAGCGGTTATGGCGGCCATTATTGTCGTGCACCACAATCCGTTGGCGGACAAGCAGGAAGAACTCTTAAAAAAAGCGATTTCCTGTGGGGTGATTCTGGCGTCCTGTATGTTGTTTGGGTTGCTGTATGACAAAATAACCAGCCTGCCTGTTGAGCTGTATCACAGCAGGTGGCTTATCTGGAAACTGGCAAAGAACGATTTTAAAAAGCGGTATGCGGGTTCTTTTTTAGGTGTGATATGGGCGATGGTGCAGCCGGTGGTCACGGTCGTGATGTACTGGCTGGTATTTGACGTTATTATGCATGGAGCAGGCAGGGAAATGCGCGGTGGAGAGGAAATTCCATTTGTACTTTTTCTGACTGCGGGGCTGGTTCCCTGGTTTTATTTTAATGAGGCATGGACAAATGGCACGATGGCGCTGTTAGAGTATAACTATCTGGTAAAAAAGGTGGTATTTAAAATCAGTGTACTGCCCATCATAAAGATAATTGGCGCTACTTTTGTCCACGTTTTCTTTGTGGGAATCCTGTTAATTATCGCCTGCTTTTATGGGCATTTTCCCACGATTTATACGATTCAGGTGATTTACTACAGCATTTGTACCTTTGTGCTGGTACTGGCGCTAAGCTATTCCACCTGTGCATTGGTGGTGTTTATGCGGGATATTTCGCAGATTATCAGCATTATTTTGCAGATAGGTATGTGGGCGACGCCGATTATGTGGGACTTTGGCGCCATCAGCTCTGGTTGGGCAGTTTTTTTAAAGCTGAATCCCATGGTATATATCGTCAACGGTTACCGCAGTGCCATTTATGAACATTCGTGGTTCTGGGAGGATTTCTTTTCTACCATGTATTTCTGGATTATCACAGTGGTGCTGTTCGGCGTGGGTGCGCTGATATTTAAAAAGCTTAAGGTGCATTTTGCGGATGTACTGTAAAGTGCAGGGGTATAAAGATGGAAGAAAGACAAGCGGCAATCAAGGTCGAGAACGTCAAAAAAATATATAAGCTGTATGACAAGCCCTCGGACAGGTTTAAGGAGGCGTTTGGTCTGGCAAAAAACAGGCATAAGGAACATTATGCCTTAAATGGCGTCAGCATGGAAATCATGCAGGGAGAGACTGTGGGCATCATCGGGACGAATGGCTCCGGCAAGTCCACCATTTTGAAGATTATTACGGGAGTCCTCAACCAGACGGAAGGGGAAGTGACGGTAAATGGGCGCATTTCCGCCCTGCTTGAGCTGGGCGCCGGCTTTAATATGGAATATAACGGGATTGAAAACGTATACTTAAACGGCACCATGATGGGCTTTTCGGAGAAGGAAATCGATGAGAAACTGCCGGAGATATTAAAGTTCGCGGATATCGGGGACTATGTGTACCAGCCGGTCAAGACCTATTCCAGCGGTATGTTTGTCCGGCTTGCCTTTGCCGTGGCGATTAATATCGAGCCGGAGATTCTAATCGTGGACGAAGCACTGTCGGTGGGCGACGTGTTTTTCCAGGCAAAATGTTATCAGAAGTTTGAAGAGTTTAAAAAGCTGGGCAAGACCATTGTGTTTGTCAGCCACGATTTGAGCAGCATCAGCAAGTACTGTGACAGGGTGTATCTGCTCAATCGAGGGCAGCTTTTAGGCAACGGCAGTCCCAAAGAGATGATAGACGCCTTTAAGCGCGTACTGGTGGGACAGTACGAGATTCCCGACGAGACGGAGGAACACGACATTGCTCTGCCGGAGGATGGTGTTAATCCTGAACTTTTGGAGTATGGCACAAAGCAGGCTGAAATGACGGAGTTTTATATTACGGACGAGAAGAATGTCAGGACAACTGCCGTGATAAAGGGTTCTGAGTTTACCATTCATGTAAAGGTGAAGTTCCACGAGAGAATCGTTGCGCCCATCTTTGCTTTTTCCCTGAAAAATGTAAAAGGAACTGAAATCACGGGAACCAACAGCATGATAGAGAAGGCATTTCTGGAGCCTGTGCGTGAAGGAAGCGTAAAGGATGTAACCTTCACGCAGAAAATGAGCCTGCAGGGAGGAGAATATCTTTTGTCCCTCGGTGTGACCGGCTATGCTGGAAGTGATTTTCAGGTGTACCACCGCCTCTATGACGTGCTGAATATCACCGTAGTATCGGATAAAGACACCGTGGGTTTCTACGATATGAATTCCAAGGTTACTGTCCGCGAAGCTGTTGACGGCGAGGCGCGTATTATACCGTACCGGCAGGAGGCGTAGGGAGGAGGCATATGCTATGACAACAGAACATATCAGGCAGGTTGTTATGGGATTGATTGATAAATATCATATTTCGAGAGTGATTTTGTTTGGCTCAAGAGCCGGCGAAAATTACAGAGAAGACAGTGATGTCGATTTGATTATGGAATTTTCTCGTCAGATTTCCTTGATTACGTTAGCTTCCATAACAAATGAACTGGAAGAGCTTCTTCAGCTGAAAGTTGACGTGATTCACGGGCCAATTCGAGATGATGATATTCTTGAAATCAAGAATGAGGTAGTGTTATATGCAGCGTAGGGATGAAATTACCGTACAAAAGATAATATCTGAGATGGAAGTCGGTATTGACATGCTGGGGAACACATCTTTGGAAGATTTTTTGTATAATGAAATGTTAAAGCGAGCGCTAAGTATGACTTCAATAAATGTTGGCGAGCTGGTTAAAGTCGTATCTGATGAAGTGCGGAATAAATACAAGAATTTTCCTTGGAAAGCAGTTGCCGGTATGCGTGATATTACTGCACATAGGTATCAGACATTGCGTATGGAAGATGTGTTTGTCACAGTGCATGATGAGTATCCGATGCTGATTGCAAGCTTACGGAAGATATTAGAAGAAAATCGGTAAATAGTGAGCTTTACTACTTCTATTTTCGGAAGCGAGCACCGTGCGGAATAAATAGTGAAGCAGAACAAAATCAGGAAAGGAGACCGTTATGACAGAGCAGATTGGAAAAGTGACCTTGAATTTGCGCCACTATGCAGGCGAGGATTTGTACTCTGACGGCAAGGTAGAGGACGAGCTGCTGGAGATTGTGAAGAACTGCGCAGAGGCGGAATATCAGAGGGTGATAGAAGAGCGCGCAAGCTGGCCGGTGCTCTATCATCTTTCTCCGCTCCGTGAAAATATTGTGGACTGGATTCCCATGAAAACAGACGCAAAGGTGCTGGAGATAGGAAGCGGCTGCGGCGCTATTACGGGCGCTTTGTCCCGTAAGGCAGGAGAAGTGGTCTGCGTGGATTTGTCGAAGAAACGCAGCATGATAAATGCACACAGACACAGCGAATGTGAAAATGTGACGATTCATGTAGGGAATTTCAGGGATATTGAGCCGGATTTGCCGGCTGATTTTGACTATATATTTCTGATTGGAGTTTTTGAGTACGGGCAAAGCTACATGGGGAAGGATAAGCCCTTTGAGGAGTTTCTTTCCATCGTATTAAAGCACCTGAAAAAGGGCGGCAGAGCAGTGATTGCCATCGAAAATAAGTATGGGCTGAAATATTTTGCCGGCTGTAAGGAGGACCATTTAGGAACGTGGTTTTCGGGCATAGAGAACTATGCGGCTGGCGGCGGCGTTAGAACCTTTTCGCGTAAAGGGCTGGAAAAGATTTTTGCCGCCTGCGGCGTAAAGAAGTACCATTTTTATTACCCCTATCCCGATTACAAGTTTATGACAACTCTGTACTCGGATGCGTATCTGCCGGGGAAGGGCGAACTCTCCAATAATATGCGCTACTTTGACAGGGACAGGCTGGTTTTGTTTGATGAGAGCTATGCTTTTGACGGCATTGTGGAGGACGGGCTTTTTTCTGTGTTTTCCAATTCTTATGAGGTGATTATCGGAGATGATTTTGATGTAAAATATAGCAAATATTCCAATGACAGGGCGCCTGAATACCGGATACGGACGGAAATCAGCAGGGATAAGAAGGGAAC
>CAMWLB010000286.1 GCA_947174985.1 uncultured Lachnospiraceae bacterium
CCATTAAGCAATGCGGAACAGCTTCAGATAATCGAGACCATAAGACAGTGCAGCAATTTAAACATTATCTGTATTGTGGGAAAAGATGAGGAAACCGAGCAGAATTTTATCAAGGCGCTGGAAAAGGTGGACAGACATTTTTCCCATGAGGATGCAGGGCAGTTTTATAAAGGGACATTAAAAAACAATCAGGTGCTGGAGACAGAGTCAAGCATTGTTATATTAGGGGATGTATATCCCGGCTCTGCCGTTATCTCCGCCCACAATATCATTGTGCTGGGCGGGCTTTACGGAGAAGCCTACGCCGGTGGCAACGGCGAGGTGGATCATTATGTGGTAGCGCTTGAAATGGCGCCGGAAAGATTAAAAATCGGCGATTTCAAATATAAAAGCTCTAAACCGGCAAAATGGGGCATAAAACCCAAGGTACAGCCGCAGATAGCCTACATTAAAAATGACAGGCTGGTTCTGGAATCCCTTACAAAAGAATTGCTGAGTGCTTTTTAGCCGGATTTCCAAAGGAAAACGGCTTGAGTACTGGTGGACGAAGAAATTATTTTACGCCGAATACGGCAAAAGGAGGCAGTATGAGTGAAGTAATCGTCGTCACATCAGGAAAAGGCGGTGTGGGTAAGACCACCACATCTGCAAACGTAGGTACAGGTCTGGCACGTATGGGAAAAAAGGTTTGTCTGATTGACACAGATATCGGGCTGCGTAATCTCGATGTTGTTATGGGTCTGGAAAACCGGATAGTGTACAATCTTGTTGATGTTGTTGAGGGCAACTGCAGGGTAAAACAGGCATTGATCAAGGATAAGCGCAATCCTACCCTGTATCTGATGCCGTCGGCGCAGACAAGGGATAAATCGGCTGTTACACCGGAACAGATGGTGAAAATGATAGGGCATTTGAAGGAACAGTTTGACTACATAATCCTTGACTGTCCTGCAGGTATTGAGCAGGGATTCAAAAATGCCATTGCCGGAGCCGACAGGGCGCTTGTAGTAACGACGCCTGAGGTTTCCGCCATCAGGGATGCTGACAGAATCATAGGGCTTTTAGAGGCAAGTGAATTCAAAAAAATTGATTTAGTTATCAACCGTCTCAGGTATGACCTTGTAAAAAGAGGAGATATGATGTCTTCCTCCGATGTCGTGGATATTCTGGCAATTCCGCTTATCGGCATTGTGCCGGATGATGAAAACATCGTGATATCCACAAATCAGGGAGAACCGCTGGTGGGGAACGGTACACCGGCAGGCATCGCCTTCCAGAATATCTGCCAGAGAGTTTTAGGCAAAGAAGTGCCTTTTATGGATTTCCAAAAAGGTATTTCATTTTGGACAAGGGTAACCGGAATTTTTCACAAAGTATAAGGAGGCGGTTGGTAATGAAGCATTTTTTCAGAAGAAAAAGTTCAAAAGAAATAGCAAAGGACCGTTTAAAGATACTGCTCATATCGGACAGAGTGAATTGTTCACCCGAAATGATGGAAATGATAAAAGCAGATATCGCCAAGGTCATTTCAAAATACATGAAGATAGATGCCAAAAGTATGGAAGTACAAATCAGCAAGACGGGAATCAAAGGCGGCAGGAACATGAAGACACCGACCCTGTATGCCAATATTCCCATCATTGACCTGAATCAGTGATAAGAAAGGCTGCGTATGTTCAAGCATTACCGGATACGAGATTACGATTTTAAGCTTATAATCATGGTGCTGGCTGCATCAGTCATAGGAATACTCGCTATTGGGAGCGCCAAGGAGTCCCTGCAGAGCAGGCAGCTTGCAGGTATGCTTTTGGGATTTGTTATGATGATTGCGATTTCCTTTATCGATTACAGCATGCTTTTAAAGCTGCACTGGCTGATGTATGCCGGCAATCTGGTGCTTTTGTTTGCCGTTCTCTTTTCCAAGGCGGGAGATTCCGCCAACGGCTCCCAAAGATGGCTCGAATTCGGAGGTTTTCGGTTTCAGCCATCAGAAACTGCGAAAATTATATTGATTTTATTCTTTGCACAGTTTATTATGAAACATAAGGAGCATTTTAATACGTTTAGGTACATCATGTTGTGTGTGATTCTTGTGGGGATACCATGGGTATTGATTTACAAGCAGCCCGACATGTCCACCAGTATTGTGGTACTTTTGGTGTTCTGCACCATTATGTTTGTAGGCGGCTTAAGCTACAAGGTTATCTTCGGGATTCTGGCAATCATTGTACCGGCACTGCTTATTTTCTTCAGCCTTGCACTGCAGCCGGATTCCATTTTGGTGGAAAAGGAGATTATTAAGCCGTACCATCAGAACCGTATTCTGGCTTTTATCAATCCGGAACAGTATGCCACCAAAGAAGCTTATCAGCAGCTCAATTCCATCACAGCAATCGGCTCCGGCCAGCTTGACGGAAAGGGTTACAAGACCAATGAAATCAGTTCGGTCATTAACGGCAACTATATATCGGAACCGCAGACAGACTTTATTTTTGCTGTAATCGGGGAAGAATTCGGATTTAAAGGAAGTCTTGTTGTGGTAGTTTTGCTCATGTTGATCGCACTGGAATGTTTTCTGGTGGCGGGCAGGGCAAAGGATTTGGCCGGAACCATCATTGCCGGCGGAGTGGGCGGCCTTGTGGCATTTCAGAGCTTTATCAATATCGGGGTAGCGACCTTTATTTTGCCAACTACGGGTCTGCCGCTTCCATTCATCAGTTATGGACTTACCTCTTTGGTGAGTTTATATATAGGTATGGGGTTTGTATTAAATATAAGGCTACAATGTAAACGACAGTAACGGGGATACTAAATAAGAGAGGGTTGTAGTATGAACATTGCGTTGATTGCACATGATGCAAAAAAGAAACTGATGCAGAATTTCTGCATCGCTTATAGGGGCATACTGAGCAAAAATGAGCTGTATGCAACCGGTACGACGGGAAGGTTGATTGAGGAAGTGACCAATCTTTCCATACACAAATATCTCGCCGGTCATTTAGGCGGGGAGCAGCAGATAGGCGCTCAGATTGAGCACAATCAGATAGATTTGGTTATTTTCCTGCGGGATCCGTTGACGCCCAAGGTGCATGAGCCGGATGTCAACAATGTCATGCGTCTGTGCGATGTGCACAACATTCCGCTGGCAACAAACTTAGCCTCCGCAGAGTTGTTAATCAAATCACTGGACAGAGGAGACCTTGAGTGGCGTGAAATGTACAAATAGGAAAAAGAGAATTTTATCTGTCTGTCTTGCCTGTATGGCGCTTATATGTTTTTCAGGCTGTGCAGGGAAATCCTACAGTTTTCCCTACGATGCGGAATACGGTGTCAGCAGTTTTCAGATAGTACAGACGGTCAATGCATCTCAAGCAGTGCCTTTTGCAAACGATTTGTGCATTGTGGAAGGGGATGTCAGCAGCGGCGATGCAGATTTGTCTGAGGTGGGTGCAGCGCTGCTTTGCGATGTCAATACGGCGACTGTGTTATATGCCCGAAATGCGCACGAAAGAATGCATCCGGCAAGTCTGACAAAGGTGATGACAGCGCTGGTTGCCTTGAAATACGGCTCCATGGATCAGGTTCTTACCGCCACAAGCGACAACTACATTACAGAGAAGGGAGCAGTGCTTGCCGGACTGAAAGCAGGCGATACCATGACGCTTTCCCAGGCACTCTATATTTTGCTTGTGTACTCGGCAAACGATGTCGGTATGCTGATTGCGGAGGGAGTCGGCGGCAGTGTGGAAGGGTTTGTGGATCTCATGAACGAGGAAGCGAAAGCGCTCGGGGCGACCAATACCCACTTTATGAATCCGCATGGTCTGACGGAGGACAACCATTATACAACGGCGTACGATTTGTATTTGATTTTCAATGAAGCTATCAAATATGAGACCTTTCGTGAGATTATCCACACACGCGACTACAGCACCGTATACTATGACAAGGACGGAAACAGCAAGGAATTTTCAAAAACAACGACAAACTTATATTTCAGGGGAAATTTTGAACCTCCCGAAAATATAACCATTGTAGGCGGAAAGACCGGAACCACCAATGCCGCAGGGCACTGTCTGATTCTGCTTTCGCGCGATACAGCGGGGGCTCCGTACATATCCGTAATTCTCAGAGCGCCCTCAAATGACGTTATGTATCCGGAAATGTCGGATTTACTAAATGAAATAGGGAAATAGTGGTTGTTTTTTGCGCGAGATTATTTTATAATAAAAGCAGACGTAGCAAACAGGTTATGTCAATTTACTTTAGGAGGGTTTACCGATGGTTCAATTAATAGCAGGCAGGAAGGGTAAAGGCAAGACAAAACACTTATTGGATAAAGT
>CAMWLB010000287.1 GCA_947174985.1 uncultured Lachnospiraceae bacterium
TTTAAGGTGAGCACCCGTGAAAAATTTATGCCCATCAGGTAGTCTTCCTTGGCACGCAGATAAGCCGCATCTGCCAGATTGTCATAGGAGGATAAATCCTTTGCTTCTTTGATACCGCGCAGGATTTCCTCCTCCGTCTGCGAGTCTATCCAAACCCTTTTTCTTACCTTGTCTTTGACGCCCGCCATCTGCTCCACCAGACGGTATATGTATTCTCCCTCACGTCCGGAGTCGGTACAAACGTAAATCGTACTGACGTCTTTCCGTGAAAGCAGGCCACTGACAATGGCAAACTGCTTTTTCACACCGTCAATGACCTCGTACTTAAACTCTTTTGGTATAAAAGGAATGGTATCATAAGACCACTTTTTGTATACGGCATCATACGCTTCCGGATAACTCATGGTCACCAGATGGCCTACGCACCAGGTTACAATCGCTTCCTCAGACTCTAAATAGCCGTCTTTTCCTGCCATATTCTGTTTCAGCGCCTTGGCAAATTCCCGCGCGACACTTGGTTTTTCTGCTATGTATAAACTCTTTCCCACCAATTTTCCTCACTTACGGCGCACTGCCAGCGTTACAGAAGCTCTATCAGCATCTGTTCTATTTCCTCTGCCGGCACCGGTCTGCCAAGCAGATAACCCTGAATGATGTCACAGCCAATCTGCTGCATGTAATCAAACTGGTCCTGTGTCTCCACGCCCTCTGCAACCGTTTCATAGCCAAGCCTGCTGACCATGGACACAATGGATTCGGTAATGATTTTCGTTGACTCGTCCGTGATAACCCTGTCTACAAAGCTCTTGTCTATCTTGAGCGTGTCGATAGGCAGCCCGTTTAAATAGGACAGAGAAGAAAAACCTGTTCCAAAATCATCTAAGGATATCTTGACACCGTAATCTCTCAGCATCAAAAGCTTATCCTTCACTTCCTCAAAATCCTCAATTAAGATACTTTCCGTAATCTCCAGCTCTATCTCACTGGGCTCTACATCATATCTTTGAATAATTTCCAAAAGCTTTCCAACAAAATCCTTCCGCTTGTATTGGATGGCAGAAATATTGATGGACATGATAAGCGGATAACCGTACTTGCGTTTCCATTCTGCATAATGGCGGATGCTTTCCTCCATAACCCAGCTTCCTATCGGAATAATGGCGCCATTCTTCTCTGCAATTGGAATAAAGACGGCAGGACTTATCATTTTGTTGTTCTCGTCCCTCCAGCGTATCAGCGCTTCCACACCTCTGAGCCGCTTCGTATTGGTATAGTACTGCGGCTGAAAATACAGACAGAAATTCTTGTTAAAGATTGCTTCCTTCAGCTTGTTTTCAATTTCCACTGTCTCTAAAAAGTCGTGTAAAATAACAGCATCAAAATACTGTATCGATGCCTTTCCGGCAGCTTTCGCCTTAAACATAACAATTTCAGCACAGTTAATCAGTTCAATTGCCAGCTTTGAGGATTCGGGATATTCCGCAACCCCGATGCTGACAGTCAGACGGATTTCCATTCCATTGCTTAGCAAAAATCCCTGATTTATCCTCTCCAAAATGCATTTGTGAATATGCTCCACACTCCTGTCGCCACAGGGGTCATAAATCGCCATACAGTATATATCGCTGGTCATATGGCAGACAATCACTTTGTCATTGGAAAAAGAACCCAGAAACTGCCCGTACTGCTGTACAACCTCATCTCCGACAAGCAGTCCCATGCCATCGTTAATTTTCCGGAAGTCATCGATGTCAATGAACATTACACTGACAATGCGATGCTCCTCCTCCGCCTTCCGAATAAATTCTCCAAGCTGCATAACAAAATAATTCCGGTTATACAGACCGGTCAAAGTATCATAATAAGCCATATACCGAAGCTCATCATTCTGTGCCTTAAACTTCGTAATATCCCTGATACATATAATTTTATCAATGGGAACTCCCTGTTCATCATAGTTGACTCTGACTTCAAATTCCAGCCACGTCCTGCCATTTTTCAGGCGGCACTCCACGTTCTCCTGTTCTTTGCCGCTTTTTTCAAGAAACACCGCTTCTCTGACCGGCAGAATGTACTTTTCCTCAAGCTCGTCAAAAATAAAGGGAAGCTCCCGATTTTCTTTTATTCGGAAGGAAAAATAATCATCCCAATTGCCCAGTGTAATGACATCGTTTTTTTCAAATACAACATAGAGGAAAGCATTGTTGGACGTATCACAGACCAAACGATACATTTTGTCCCGTCCGCTTAATTGTTGATTCATAGCCTTCAATAAATCTATCTGATATCTCAGTTCATCCATGTTGTTTCCTCCACTTAACCCTTATTTATCTGCAAAATAACTTATATCGTATTCTCCCTTTTTCCCCTCTTTTATTTCCCTTTTATTTTTTACTTATATAGCCCTGCGCCTTCAAAAGCTCTGCACACAGAACGGCTCCCCCCGCGGCTCCTCGGACTGTATTGTGTGACATTCCCACGAATTTATAGTCATATACAGAATCTTCGCGGATACGTCCCACACTGATTCCCATACCATTTTCATAATCCACATCCAGATTTATCTGCGGACGGTTATCCTCCTCCAGATACTGGATAAACTGCTTCGGTGCAGAGGGCAGGGCAAGCTCCTGCGGAACGCCCTTATAGCTTACAAGCTTCTCTATCAACTGCTCCTTTGTAGGCTTCTTATTAAACTTTACAAATACTGCCGCCGTATGTCCGTTTAACACAGGCACTCTGATACACTGGCATGTAATAACGGGGGTAGATGCCGGAACAATTACGCCGTCTTTGATTTCTCCCCAGATTCTGAGCGGCTCCTTCTCCGATTTTTCTTCCTCTCCGCTGATAAAGGGAATGATATTTCCCTCCATCTCAGGCCAGTCTTTAAAGGTTTTGCCTGCGCCGGAAATCGCCTGATATGTGGTTGCCACCACCTCAACCGGCTCAAATTCCTTCCACGCCGTCAGCACGGGTGCATAACTCTGGATGGAACAGTTGGGCTTTACTGCCACAAAGCCTCTCGTCGTTCCCAGACGCTTTTTCTGGAAATCGATTACCTTCATATGCTCCGGATTGATTTCCGGTACCACCATGGGAACGTCGGGCGTCCAGCGATGCGCACTGTTGTTGGATACCACAGGCGTTTCTGTTTTGGCATAAGCCTCCTCAATTGCCTTAATTTCTTCCTTTGTCATATCCACGGCGCTGAACACAAAGTCTACCTCTGCCGCCACCTTCTCTACTTCGTTTACATTCATGACCACAATGTCTTTTACCTTCTGGGGCATGGGCGTTTCCATTTTCCATCTGTCTCCCACTGCCTCCGCGTAAGTCTTACCTGCGGAGCGGGGGCTTGCCGCGATGGTCGTCACCTCAAACCAGGGATGATTCTCCAAAAGGGCAATAAAACGCTGTCCCACCATGCCTGTTCCGCCTAATATACCAACCTTTAATTTCTCACTCATTTTTGTTTGTTCCTTTCTGCCATTCTTCTTCCAAATATATTTTATGCAAACGGATAACCTCCTGCATTGCTTCAGGTCCCGGCGCCCCGAGCGTCAGCCTCTTTTCCACACAGGTTTTTAAACTGACCGCCTCGTAAATATCCGGCTCAAACTTATCGCTTATTTCTTTCAGTTCTTCAAGACTGAGATTCTCGATTCCAACGCCCTTATCGATACAATAAAGCACCAGCCTGCCGATAATGCCGTGCGCATCCCTGAAGGGCACACCCTTGTTTACCAGGTAATCCGCAGCATCCGTCGCATTTGTAAAGCCGTTGACCGCACTTTTTGCCATAATCTCTCTGTTAAACTTCACCGTGCGAAGCATCCCGGTAAAAAGCTCTGTGCAGGTTTCCGCCGTATGCATCGCATCAAAACTGAGTTCCTTGTCCTCCTGCATGTCCTTGTTGTAGGCAAGCGGAAGTCCCTTCATGGTGGTAAGCAGCGACATCAGAGCGCCATATACCCGTCCGGTCTTGCCCCTAACAAGCTCCGCAATATCAGGATTTTTCTTCTGCGGCATAATGCTGCTTCCCGTCGAATATGCGTCGTCCAACTCTACAAAACGGTACTCGTTGGAATTCCATATAATAATTTCTTCACAAAATCGGGAAAAATGCATCATCAGAATAGAGAGTGCCGCCAGATACTCTATCAGATAGTCCCTGTCCGATACGGAATCCATACTGTTTAAAGTAGGTCCCTCAAACCCTAACAGGGAAGCCGTATAATTCCTGTCTAACGGATAGGTGGTTCCTGCCAGTGCGCCCGCCCCCAGCGGACAATAATTCATGCGGAAATAAATATCTTTCAGACGCTGCC
>CAMWLB010000288.1 GCA_947174985.1 uncultured Lachnospiraceae bacterium
GACATGCCGCCACACCAACCACCCACACAGACAGGACCCCCACACATGAAAGAACAACTATATATGATACCCCTAAACGACGCCGTCAATGCAAACGATGAATGTCCCTTCTGCCACATTGAACGTCAGATTGAGCAGGACCTTTTAGACTTTGTGCTTGGCTCCGGCTCTTCCTACATGGAGAGTGATATCAGAGAACAGACTGACAGACAGGGCTTTTGCCGCACTCACTTCAAAAAAATGTTCGATTACGGCAACACCCTCGGAAACGGCTGGATTTTAAAAACACATTATAAACGTATGCTGGAGGAATTTGAAAAACAGACAAAGGCGTACACACCCGGACGTATTTCTTTCAAGGACAAATTCCGCAAAGACGCAGGCTCTTCCAATCCTGTCAGCGGCTGGGTGCGTGAAAAGGAAAACTCCTGCTATATCTGCAACTACTATAAGGAGCATTACGAGAGATATCTTGACACCTTCTTTGTGATGTATAAAAAAGACGCCGACTTCCGTGCCCGTATTGAGAAAAGCAAGGGCTTCTGCCTCACCCATTTCGGGGACTTGTGCGAGGCGATGGACAGCAAGCTTTCCGACAACGAACGCGTCGCATTTTACGATATGCTCTGCCGTCTCACGCACGACAATCTGGCGCGTCTTTCCGAAGACGTGTCATGGCTGATAGAAAAATTTGATTACCGCAACAAAGACGCCGACTGGAAAAACTCCCGCGACGCCATCCAGCGCGGTATGCAGAAGCTTAAAGGCGGCTATCCTGCTGACCCTGTGTATAAAATGAGCAAATAACTCGAATTGAATTTGGAGAGAAAAGATTTTATGAGTGAAAAAATAGAAATGAAAGAAGAACGGATATCCGCAGAGGAATACATCGATTTCTTAAAAAGAACGGATTTGGGGTCGCAATATCCAAAGGAACGGTTTGCGGAAAGAATATCCAAGCTTGTAAACAATGTTTCGATAAGCCTTGTTGCGAGAAACGAAGGCGGCTTAATCGTTGGTGTTTTATTTGGTTTGACAGATTATGTATACTGGCTCTATGTGACAGATTTAGGGGTTGACAGAGATTATGAAGGGCAAGGTATCGGAAGGCGGCTTATGAAAACTGCACATGACATAGCGGGCGGTGAAAAGGATATTGCCGTATATCTGATAGCAAATGAAAATGCCATTCCATTTTATGAGAAACTTGGCATGAAAAAGGCAAACGATGTAATGCAATATAACCATATTGAATGGACTGCCTTTACGGTACAATAGAAATTCAACTTTGCAAGGAGTTAAAATTATTGTGGAAGTCAGAAAAATAGAAATCGAAGACATATCTTCTGTATTACCTATTTATATTGCTTATTATAACAAACAAGAGGATAGTTGTTGGACTGAAATCACAGCCGGAAAAAGAATTCATCAGGTTTTAAGTATGGAAGATTCCTATGGGCTGATTATAGAAGAGCATGGTGCCATAGTTGGTTTTGCAATGGGATATTTTAAGCAATATGATGATATTAAGGGTTATACATTAGAGGAAATCATTATAGCAACTGCGTATCAGAATAAGGGGTATGGAAGTGCTTTATTAAAAGAACTGGAAATACAGGTTCGTAAGAAAGGTGCTGCATGTATAGAACTTCAGGCAGTGGCTGATGAACATCACGAACATTATTATGGAAAAGCGGGATATCACAATGCCCAAAACTTTGTTATGAAAGTGAAATGGTTTGAATAAATTCCCGTTTATCTTAGTTACCCTCTGAAAACCATGTATTTCAGACGCAGCTCCTTTGAAAGAGAAAGGTAACTTCCGAACAGAAAATAACACCGCCAAGCGGTTAAGCTGGCGGTGCTTACATGATGTTTATAGCTGCAATCTTTCTGCATACGTCGTCAACACTCGTATGCCCGGAAATTACATGGATGTCGTGCGGCTCCATGTCAAAACAGCCATGTTTTCTTTCCAACATAGCTGCTACCGGTGCCGGCAGATTACCGTGCATCCGCTCAGCAAATCGTGTTTTTATAACCTCCAAATCTGCTGTTACCAAAACACGAATACTTCCATCCGGCAATAGCGGCAAGTGCTCTTTTTCTGAAATCACATAGATGATATTCTCACCGTTGACAGCTTCACGCAGCTTCGCTTGGAAAGCCAGCTTTGCGGCAGCTTCATTCTTTTCCAGACGAAAATAATCCTTGCCGGTATAAACCTGTGCATTTATGCTCTCTTTCATTTTGTCTGCAAGGGTAGATTTGCCCGTACAGTTCTCACCAAAAATTCCAATCACCATTGTTATCTGCTCCTATCAGTCGTTTTTTATTCGCCAATACTCCATACCATTTCTACCTAAAAGCCGTTCGCTAACCATATCACGGCGAATGGTACAGAAATCATCATAGTAATCGGCAATCATAATGTTTACTTCCCGCTCGGAATACATCCTGTCAAATTCAAACGCCTCGGCAATCACTTCTAAAACAATACGTTCCTTTTTGAGCTGGGTGGGAATTGATTTTAATTTCCCATATTCAAAAAAAGCGTCTATTACCCTTTGCCGATAATCTGCATCCCGCTGTGCCTGTTTTTGCGCCTCGTCAGATTCTTGCTGCAGTAATTCCAATATGCTGGTCTGAAATATTTCTTTGTTTAAGGAATACATCATATAATACTGATTTTTGTATGCGGTTACAGCGCCAGCGTCCGATAGTTTTTTTAGATGAAAGGAAATGGTAGACGCGGTAAGGCCCAATCGTTCTGCCAATCTCTCGACATACATATCCTGGGCAGCAAGGGATTTCAAAATTTGCAATCGTGACTTATCTGCCAGACACTTAAATAGGCTGATTGCTTCTGCTTCGGTCATGTAGTTTCCTCCCAAATTTGCATACACATATCCTTAATTTCCTGAATAGTATCGAGCTTAATACTTTCAATGTGCATTTTCCGGGCATCCCCATTCTGTTTGGCCTTTTCATAAGAAGCCGTCCAGCTTGTCGGGATTTGCTCAGCTTTTTGCAAGAAAAAACCCCTCTTAGCTAAATCATCCTTTCCACAGACCCTTTCCGCAACAGAAAGAATCGTTTTGAAAATCTCATAGACGTTTGCGCGGATTTTTTCAAAATTTCCTTCATCCATGCGGTCATCCTCTGCAAGCAGCTTGCTACGCTGTTTACAGGATGCAATCTGTTCATCAAGATAGGACTCAAATTTTCGCTGCTGTTCATTCATATCGTTGCTCTCCGGTTATAAGACTATCGTACCATGACCGACAAAATCGATGTGGTCCGAAGCCGCGTTTGTACCTCCGAACATATTATTTGCGCCGACTGCAATGTGAAAAGTGCCGCACATTTTTTCATCCAAAACAGTATAACCGCATAAATCCGTCACATTGGGATTCATGCCAAAGCCAAGTTCGCAAACAACCCTATTTTCTTGTGGCTGCTTCTCGAAAAAGGCGGCAATTTCAGGTTGATTACTATTGCTTATCCGCCCATCCTTGATTTGCAGCCGCACATGCTCGTATTTAGCGCCGTCAAGGTAGAATGTTTCAAAATAAACCGTACCCTGTGTTTTGTCCTCGAGCGGGGCAATGTAAATCTCGCCGCATGGAAGATCGCCATCTCCGGCATCAATATGCCATACTCTATCGGTTAGCTCAAAGGAAAGTTCGCAATCTTCCCCTGTGCGCAACAACACTTTACCCGCCCCTTCAAAACGGTCTTTTGCCTGCTTACAAGCCTCATAAATAGCAGTGTAATCAACATCATAGGCTCTCTCCATGCGCTGAACATAATCCTGTGGGTCGAGACCAGATTCTTCTGCGTTTGCCGCAGTGGGGATTCTGATTTGTGTAAAGCGTTTACAGTTCATGAGCTTTGAAAAGAGCTGCGCCATATACTTGCGGTAAAGCTCAAACTTATCCTTATCAATTTCATATCCAAGAATAACAGGACGATAAGCGAAAACATCAAGCACCGCATCAAACTTAGTGAATAAATCAAAATATTGCTCACTAAAGCAACTTTCTTTTGCCGCAAGGAAAAGGTTCCGATTTACAGAACGGGATTGCTGCAGCAATACGGGTGTCGCTCCCATCTCCGCCACAGCTGCCATGAAGTTATTTGCAATCTCCTTGTCAGCGTCCTCTCCCCAAAAATGAATGAGGACCATTTCGCCGGCAGATATGCCGCTGGCTTTCACAATTTTAGATATAATTTTTCTGTCCATATAATTCCAGACCTCCTGTCCGAATCTGATTATACCATGATAG
>CAMWLB010000289.1 GCA_947174985.1 uncultured Lachnospiraceae bacterium
GCAGGCAATCAACGCACTGCACGAAATGCATCCCGAAGGGCTTGACGGCATGATTTGCAACGCCGGTGTGTCCGGCGCATGCGGCAACCTGAAACTGATTATTTCCTTAAACTACTTCGGCACCGTGACACTGGCAAGAGGCGTATACGACCTTTTGGAAAAGAAACACGGCAACTGTGTAGTCACCGCCTCCAACACCATCTCACAAGGTGCAGGCAGAATGGACGTTGCTGATTTATTAAACAACATCGGCGACGAGCAGCGCATCCTCAATCTGGTAGACTCCTGGGACGGCTCCAACCTCTCCGTAGGAAACAGTATTTATGTGGCAACCAAGTATGCACTGGCAAGATGGGTACGCCGCCACTCCGCTTCCTTTGCGGCAAATGGTGTCAGAATCAATGCAGTAGCACCCGGCAACGTCAACACTGCCATGACCGCAACCATGTCCACCAACGCAAAAATGGCATTAAACGCCCTGCCGATTCCGACAAAATACGGACAGGAAACTCTGATGGACCCTGAAGAAATCGCTTCCGTGATTGTCTTTCTGGCCTCCCCCGCAGCCTGCGGTGTAAACGGCAATATTATGTTTGTGGACGGCGGCACGGATGCGCTTTTAAACACCGAGAAAGTATATTAGGAGGAGAATGTCATGAGACCGATTGAAAAATATGTAGAAGCAATGGAAAATAAAGATTTTACAGCATTAGGCGAGCTTTTCACCAAAAACGGGCATCTGTGCGATTACTGCCCAAACGGCACAGCCCAGCACGAATACCACCTGTACGGAAAAGAAGCAATCGCCATGTTTTTCCGGAATAAATTTTCCTTCCGCCAGTACTCTATCTTAGAGGCTGCCGTTGCCAACGACACGCAGGCGGAGTTCATCGCCTCCTTCGGCGGCTTTCACGTAATGGCCATCGCCACTGTGCAGAAGGTATCCGAAGACGGACTGATTGAGAGAATGACCGTGCGTCCCAAGTAAAGCACAGGGACGGTAATTCAGCCCGACAATATAAAACAGACACAGCAAAAGCGCCGCGCTTCACAGTTTCACCTGTCAGCTACGGCGCTTTTTTATTCAAATTTACCTTCTTCGACCATGCGCACCAGCTCGTCCATCTCGTGCTCGCTCGTGACATTTTTACTCTTCTCCCGAAGAACTTCTCTCTCCTCGTCGGACATGCTGGTGATTCTTGCCTTCATATTCTCATCCATGCCAAAGGCTACGGGAAGTCCCCAAAACATATCTTCGCCCGGGAATATGCCTGCATTATTAAAGCCTTCCATACTACACTTCCTTTCCTTACACATTTTTCATAGTATGAGCGCAGGCCGTCTGTTTTATACTACATAAAACGTCACTTTCACTTTTTATTTTTTATACAAATCCGTGTGCATCCGGCTCCGCCTTCCCCCGCCAGAACGCTTCCAGCGCAGCATTGAATGCCTGCGGAACGTCCATATTGACACAATGTCCCGCTCCCTCAAAAATTTTCACCGTGCAGTCCGGCTCGCTCTCCGCCCACCTTTTCACCGCCTCTTTTTCCATGGGAATGTCATACTCGCCGCAGCCAATCAAGAGCGGATAGCTTCTGCCATCCGTTTCGCAGACGTTTACCATGCGGTTCAATGTCGCTAAATAGAGAAAGGATTTTTTCGGGAAACGCAGATTCAACTGATAAAACGCATCCTGCGCTTCTTCCGTATAGGCAGATATTTTTTTATTTTCCTTTGCGAACCATTTGACAGAAACAAGCGCCTTCAACATCATACGCATCTGAGCGCCGCCGTTTTCTTTTTGCATGGACAGGTCAAAATGATTGATATCATAGCCGCCAAAGCACGCCAGTGATTTTACCCTGTCCGGGTAGTGATTGGCAAAATCCTGCGCCAGAACAGCGCCCAAAGAGACGCCCGTTATGTGTATTTTTTCCACGCCTTCCCTGTCCAGTATTTCCTTTATCCATCCGCTCATGTTATCCAGACTGTCCCCTTTTTTCGCGTTGACAGACTCTCCATGCCCTATGATATCCGGCAGCAAAAGATTGTACCGCTCCTTAAAATACGCAATCTGCGCGTTATACATCCGATGGTCTACAAACGCTGCGTGCAAAAAAAGCAGCCACTCCGCAGCGCCATCCTTCTTTTCACAAAAATAAACCAATGGAGAATCCGACAATTCTACCTTCTTCATATCCTTCCATCCTTTCTCTGCATTTCCAGAAGCAGCTTCTCATACCACGCGATATGGAACTGCAGGAAATCTCTTCCGTAATATGCCGTTGCAAGCTGGTATGCAAAAATTTCGCGTCCTTCTTCAGGAATCGTTTCTTTCCCGCCCTTTTCCGAAACGGCAATCCTCTCTCCCTCCTCACAGACGGCGGCAAGCGCGCGATAGCGGTCTCTTAAATCCTCCAGATACTGTTCAATATTCCGCCTCCGTGTTTCCTTATCCGCAAAGCCCATAAAATAAATTTTTGCCAGCTCCGGATTTTTTACATTTTCCTGTGACATCGGCTGGTTGACCCAATCCCGAAAATGCGCTTTTCCGCTTTCGGTGATAGAGTACAGTTTCTTATGCTTTCCCTGCTCCGTCAGCTCTTTATACTGAATGTATCCATGCTGCAGCAGCTTTCTGACTGCCGCCTGAATGCTCCCCATACTGCTGCTGTACATCAAATGCAGTCCTTTGCCGACTCTGTCCCGCAGCCCGTAAATGGTTCTGTCGCTCAAGAGTAGAAGGCCGAGTATAATGTATTCCATTGTGTTCTCCTTTCCAATAGTTCTAAGTATAGATGTTTACGAAATATCTTCTGCAAGTGACGGAAATGTTCAATATAGACAAAAACAGGCTCCGAAGCAGTGGCAAGTCGCCCTTATTTTGTCTATATTGCCCATTTCCTGTAACTACAAGAAAGTTTAGCAAACACCTGCTGCCTTTCATAGGATAATTGCGAAACCTACACTTGCCGCTTTCGAATTGTACACATGGTATATTCCATAAGCAGACCCTTGCCAGCCGTCGGTACTTAGCTGCCGTATTTTGGCAGCTTACGTACCGCTACGGCTGGCTCGGAGCGCAATGTCATTAAGTTAAGAAAAGCACCTTGAAAATTGAATAAAAATCCAAAAAAAGACTTGACAGATGCGCCCAAAAATGTTGCGCCGCTTCTTGAATATAAACTTTCGGAGGTGCGCTATGGGAGCTTTTTCATCTGCCAAAAAACTTTTACTGAAGCATGTTCATTTAATTGAACAAAACAAAAAGGATTTCGTAAATGATCCGGCACGGGATTTTACCAGAACACGAAAACTTCCTTTTGGCGATATGATCATGATGACCATATCTATGGAGTGCGGCTCTGTCCGCAGTGAATTACTAAAATATTTTTCGTATTCCCCGGATACTGCCAGTTCTTCCGCTTTTGTCCAGCAAAGGGGGAAAATAAAACCGGCTGCGTTTAAATCCCTTTTCCAGTCATTTTCTGCACAGCTGCCGTCCCCGGCATACAAAGGGTATCATTTTTTCGCCGTGGACGGCTCTGCCGTACAGATACCCCTGGAGGGTTCCTGCAAAGAATACAGCTATTTCCGTAATGAGCATCAGGGTGATTATTTTCAAATCCACCTGAGTGCTGTCTATGACCTGATTGGGGAACACTATTATGCCACATATACCGAACCGCGCAAAGGGCACAACGAAAGGGCTGCTTTCCACAGGCTGTTTGAAGAACAATCCTTTCCTGACAGGTCGGTCTTCATCTTTGACCGGGGATATGAAGGATATCCGCTGATGGCCCATATTTCAAGTAAAAAACAGTTCTTTGTCATACGTGCCAAAGATAACCGTACAGGCGGCATATTAAAAGGCCTGTCACTTCCCGGGGAAGACGAATACGATTTTTCTTTTGACAGGATATGCGTGAGACGCTGGCTGGTAAGATATGACAATGACCCGGAGTTGTACCACCGGGCCCATTGCAGCAATACTCCATATTTCTTAAATGCTTCAGTCAGGGAATATCAGCTGGCTTTCAGGGTTGTACGGTTACGTTTAGACAATGGGGCTTATGAATGCCTGCTGACAAATCTGCCCGAAGAGGATTTTGACTTGACAGCATTAAAGGAGATTTACAGAATGCGGTGGGGAATAGAGACCGCTTTCCGTTACCTGAAACATTCCGTCGGCCTTTTATATTTTCATTCCAAAAAGCCGGAGGCCATCGAGAGGGAAATCTGGGCGAGGGTTATAC
>CAMWLB010000290.1 GCA_947174985.1 uncultured Lachnospiraceae bacterium
TTTATATACGGAAAAGTCGGATATTATCCCGAAAAATTTATTTGGGATATTGGATAAAATGCTTTTGGATGCTATACTTGTAATAAGGAGATAAAAGCCATGCAAACGTTTGATTACAGTCAAATCAGCAATCCGGAATTTTACAAGGAAAATTGCCTGAAGGCACATTCCGACCATGTACATTATCCCTCATGGGAGGCGTATAGGCGGGGGATGAATCCTTACCGCTACAGTCTGAACGGACTCTGGAAATTTTCTTATGCAAGAAATTTATCCTGTGTCATTAACAATTTTGCAGACGTGGATTATGACTGCAGCACATGGGAGGACATCAGGGTACCAGCCCATATTCAGATGGAGGGCTATGATATCCCCCAGTATGTCAATATGCAGTATCCGTGGGACGGCAGGGAGGAAATCGGCATAGGAGAGATTCCGATGGATTTTAACCCTGTAGCAAGTTATGTCACGTATTTTGATTTGCCCGCAGGTTTTCAGGATAATCCGTTGTATGTTTCTTTTCAGGGTGTGGAGAGCGCCATGATTCTCTGGTGCAACGGATTTTATGTAGGCTATAGCGAGGATTCCTTTACTCCTTCCGAATTTGACCTGACAAAGTATATACAAAAACAGAATAATAAGCTGGCGGTACAGGTGATTAAGTGGTCGGCTGGAAGCTGGTGCGAGGATCAGGATTTCTACCGCTTTTCCGGTATTTTCCGTGATGTGTACCTCTATACAAAGCCGAAAACCCATGTGGAGGATATCTGCGTCAGAACGATGCTGAAGGATGGGTATACCAAGGGAACGATTGCCCTTTCTTTGAAAACCAAAGGCAGGGGTAGTGTTCATATTGCGCTTATGGATGGGGAAGAGCTTTGCGCGGAAGGTTCCTGCGCGCCGGAAGAATCTGATGGCGCGAGCATTACGCTTGCGGTGGCAAATCCAAAGCTTTGGAGCAGCGAGCAGCCTGTTCTTTATGAACTGCAGATGGAAGTGTTTGACGAGAACCAAAAACTGACAGAGGTTATTCCGCAGCGGATTGGTTTTCGGGAGATAAAGATAGAAAACAGCATCTTGTATCTGAACGGGCAGCGTCTTGTATTTCACGGCGTCAACCGCCATGAATTCAGTTCCCTGCGAGGGCGCGCGGTAACGAGGGAGGAAACCGTGCAGGATATTGTGACCATGAAGCAGAACAATATCAATGCTATCAGAACCAGCCATTATCCCAATTCTTCCATGTTTTACGAGTTGTGCGACGAGTATGGCATTTATGTGCTGGATGAAAATAATATGGCGACGCATGGGTCGTGGGATGCCTATTTGCGCGGCTTGGCCGGCATGGATGAAGTAATTCCCGGGGACAATCCCCGTTTTCAGGCGATGCTTTTAGACCGTGTCTGTTCCATTTATGAGAGGGATAAAAATCATGTCTGCGTAGTCATCTGGTCTATCGGCAATGAATCCTTTGGCGGAACGGTTCCCCTTGCCATGGCAGATTTGTTCCGCAGCCTTGACGATACAAGACCGGTACATTACGAGGGCGTGCAGCCGGACCCACGTTATCCGGAGACTTCGGATATTTACAGCCGTATGTATCCGCCGGTATCGGAACTGCGCGATTATTTGAGCGAGCACAGGGACAAGCCCTGTATTATGTGCGAATATTCCCATGCCATGGGAAATTCCTGCGGCGCGCTCTTTAAATACACGGAATACGCCTATGAGGAGCCCTTGTATCAGGGCGGCTTTATCTGGGATTATATTGATCAGTCCATCACGAAAAAGGACCGCTATGGAAAAGAGTTTCAGGCGTACGGCGGCGATTTCGGGGATCGTCCTACGGACTATAATTTCAGTGGAAACGGCATTGTGACTGCGGGAGAGCGCCTGCCTTCGCCCAAGATGCAGGAGGTGAAGTACTGTTATCAGTTTATCAAAGTTAAAATATGCAATGATTCCATGGATGGGGGAATTTCCATGGAAGTTGAAAACCGCCATTTGTTTACCGGGACGGAAGTCTATGACTGTGTGGTTTCACTGTTTCGGTATGGCATATTTGTAAAGGCAGTCTCTGTTGACACCGTAGTAAAACCCCTTGACAGGCAGGTAATCCGTCTGCCATTTGCAATACCCGAGGAGGCGGGAGAGTATGTTGTCAGAGCGTCCTTCCGCTTAAAGAAAGAAACCCTATGGGCGCCGGCAGGACATGAAATTGCTTTTGGAGAAGGTGTATTTCGTGCAGGTGGGCGGAAGGCAGACGTAGAGAGCGGCCTGCTGCCGTGGGGACGGACTGCGGCATGGGAAAGCGGTGTGCTTTCAAAGAGGGATTTGGTATGCGAAAGTGGTGCGACAGCGGCACGCGGCAGTGACAGACGTTTTCGAGTGATTCACGGCAAGCACAATATCGGTGTAAAGGGAGAGCATTTCGAAGCGCTTTTTTCTACTACAAGCGGCGGGTTGGTTTCTTACCGTTATGGCGGAAAAGAACTTCTGGCAGAGATTCCCATGCCCAACTTCTGGAGGGCACCGACGGACAATGATAAAGGCAACGGGATGGCGATAAGATATGGGCAGTGGAAGCTGGCAAGCTTATATATGACACTTGCGGAGCCGGAGGCAGGCAGGAAAAATCCCGAGATTTCGGAATACAAAGGTGCGGTAGAAGTAAAATACCGCTATGCCATGCTGACCACGCCAAAGAGCTGCTGCGAGGTGTGCTATTATGTGCTGGCTGACGGCACGATAGGAGTCAGGCTGACCTATGAGCCGGTGGAGGGCTTAAGTGAAATGCCGGAATTCGGGATGCTGTTTAAACTCGATGCAGATTACGACAGGGTGGAATGGTACGGCTGTGGCCCGCAGGAGACCTACGCAGACCGCAGGCTCGGCGGAAAGCTGGGTATTTACCGAAATAAGGTGAAGGATAATATGGCGCCGTATCTGGTGCCGCAGGAATGTGGCAACAAGGCGGGTGTGCGCTGGGGAAAGGTGACGGATGCATATGGCAGGGGGCTTATCTTTGCTCCGTTCACGGAAATGAATTTTTCCGCGCTACCCTATACGCCCCATGAGCTTGAACAGGCGAAACATGCCTATGAACTTCCCGAGGTGCATTACACTGTTGTCAGAGTATCTTCGGAACAGATGGGCGTGGGCGGCGACGATAGCTGGGGAGCGCGGACGCATCCGGAGTATCTGATAGATGTAAGTAAGAAAAAGGAATGTTGGTTTTCCTTTAAAGGTTTGGCGTGAAGATAATTTCAATGGAGGTGTGCATGGAAAGATTGGAATATGACGTGATTGTGATTGGCGCAGGTGTGACGGGGAGTGCGGTTGCGAGGGAGCTTGCCAAAAAAGAGCGCCGGATTGCGGTGTTGGAGCGGGAGAGCGATATCTGCGAGGGAACCTCAAAGGCAAACAGCGGTATTGCGCATGCAGGCTTTGACGCACAGCCGGGCACGCTCAAGGCGAAGCTGAATGTGCAGGGCGCAAAGCTTATGAAGGAGCTTTCTAAGACGCTTGATTTTCCATACAGGCAGAACGGTTCCATTGTCGTAAGCTTTGAGGCTGAGGGCATGGAGAAGCTGCAGGAATTGTATATGCGCGGGCAGGAAAACGGTGTGGAAGGACTGCAGATTTTGACCGGTGATGAGGCGCGCGCGCTGGAGCCTGCGCTTTCCGACGAAGTAGTGGCTGCGCTTTACGCGCCCACGGGCGGCATTGTCTGTCCGTTTGGGTTAAACATTGCGCTGGCAGAGAACGCGGCGGTAAACGGGGTGGATTTTTATCTGAATACGGCGGTATCTAAGATAGAGCGTGAGCAGGGCGGCTACAGAATTCTGACGAAAGAGCGGGAATTCTTTGCGCCTGTGGTGGTAAATGCCGCCGGTGTCTATGCGGATGCTTTGCACAATATGGTGAGCGAACGTAAACTGCATATTACGGCAAGGCGGGGCGAGTACTGCCTGATGGATAAAAAAACGGGCGGACTGGTACAAAGCACTATTTTCCAGCTTCCTTCTGCAAGCGGCAAGGGGATTCTGGTAACGCCCACAGTGCACGGCAATCTTCTGGCAGGTCCCACTGCGGAGGATATTGAGGACAAAGAAGGAGTAACTACCACTGCGGATGGATTGGCGCGCGCACTTGCCGTTGGAGCAAAAAGTGTGAAGGCGCTTCCGGTAAGACAGGTCATTACTTCCTTTGCCGGACTGCGGGCCCATGAAGAGAGTGGCGATTTTATCATAGAAG
>CAMWLB010000291.1 GCA_947174985.1 uncultured Lachnospiraceae bacterium
AATTGCCCGCATGGCATCATCTATCACTTTTCCGATTTCAGATGTGTGGGCAGCATTTGAGATAACATTCCATCTGGCACATTCCGGAACAAAGAAAATATTATCTTCTACATATGCATCAGGGTCGTCTTCAAAGCCATCTCCCTCTGCCACAAGCTGCTCATACTTTTTTTCAAAAGCATTAGATATATACCTCAAAAAAATCAAACCAATAATAACTTTTCTATACTCTGTTGCCGGAATATGTCCCCATAATACGCAAGCAGCATCCCATATCTGTTTTTCAAAACCAATATCAGCCGAATTACTATTTGCCATCTCTCTTTTCCTCTTTTTCTGTCAGTATGCTTTATATACTACCAATATACCACAAATCTGCTAACCCTCAAACAAAATATATCCATCACTCATAGCCCAAACTCCTTAGCGAGTTCAGCATCCACTTCATCTGCCGTATATGACCTGTCAGATTTTAAGGATTCTATTCCTTTTGTAAGCTCGGCATCAATTTCGGCACGACTCATACCACCAATATCGTCCAGATCAAGCTGCATATAAATCCACCCCTTCTTTTCTTACTGCATAATAAAACGGATAGGCACGAAGCCACTTATTGAAATGGTCCACATTCTTGACAATCGGCATTATTTGAATATCATCTTCAAAATTGTATTCAAATGTCACATCTGAAAGCTTATGGCTCCTCTCCCGAATTTCCTGTTCTGTTAAATCTACCAATATCATAATATCAATATCCGAATCCTGCCCGAAATCTCCCCTTGCATAGGAACCATATAAAATTACAGTTCTTAATCGGTCTCCATACAGCATATGCACGTCTTCCACATACTTTTTCAATATTTCATTCAAACCTTGCGGCATATTCTTCCTCCTTCCCACGAACTACGTCATTATTATTCTATCATATCACCAACAAAGCACAATTCACTTTCGTCTTTTCCGGCACAGGAATCCTCATACCCAACCTCCCCGCCGCAAATCGTATACTTCACCTTTCCCTTCAGTCTCCACCCCAGAAACGGACTGTTATCCGACTTGGACACAAACCCGTCAACGGTAAAGCTCTCCTGCGGGTCAAAGAGAACGATGTCCGCGGGACCGCCCTCAGCGAGATAGCCCGTGTCAAAATGGTACATACGGGCGGGATTAATGGTCATTTTTTCGAGAAGGGACATTAGGGAAATATATCCTGTATCCACAAGGTAAGTGATTCCCAGCGCAAGCGCGGTCTCCAGCCCGATGATGCCGCTGGGGGCTTCCGTGATGGGGCGCGCTTTTTCCTCGCGGCTGTGGGGAGCGTGGTCCGTCGCAATTAAGTCGATGGTGCCGTCCTGCAGCCCTTCGATTACTGCCATGCGGTCGCTTTCCTCCCTGAGAGGTGGGTTCATCTTCGCCAGCGTACCGTACTGTATCACGGCTTCCTCCGTCAGGGTAAAGTGGTGCGGCGTCGCCTCCGCATGGATATCGCCGCCTTTCGCTTTTGCCTGCCTGACTAATTCCACCGCTTCTTTTGTGCTGATGTGCTGTATGTCAACGCAGGCGCCCGTCTCCAAAGCAATCGCCAAATCACGCCGCACTAAATCAATTTCCGCTTCGCGCTTAGAGCCGCCCACCTGATAATGGGCGGACGCTGCGCCTGCGTTGATGCCGTTATTTTCTATAAAAGCCGGATTTTCCTCATGAAAACTGATTGGTACATCCAGCCGCTTTACCTCCTGCATGGCGCTCCGCACGGTTTCCTCAGATAAAATGGGAATCCCGTCGTCCGTAAAGCCTGCCGCGCCCGCTTTGTGAAGCCGCTCCATGTCCACCAGTCCGCCGCCCTGCATCCCGCGCGTTACGGCGGCGCAGGTTTCCACATGCAGCCCTGTCTTTTTTCCTTTGTCCAACACATAGGCAAGCGTCTCTTCATTGTCCACCACCGGCTTCGTGTTCGCCATCAGCACCACCGTGGTATAGCCGCCCTTCAGCGCCGCCTTTGCTCCGGTTTCTATGTCTTCCTTATGGGTAAAACCCGGGTCCCTGAAATGGACATGCACGTCCACAAGTCCCGGCGCCGCCACAAGCCCTGTCGCGTCTATCACCCGAATTTCTTCCGTCTTGCCATTCTTTGTCATCTCATCATACAGGCTCTCCCCTATTTTTAAAATAAGCCCGCCCTTTATCAGAATGTCGTTGTATCCTTCCTCGCCCGTGGCGGGATTCATTACGTAAGCATTCACAATTAAAAGCATGGTTGATATCCTTTCCTGAAACCATTTTATTTTAAATTTCTACCAAGAGTATACCACACTCTGCTTTTCTGTGCATACTACGTATTTTCCCCTCATAAAATTGTATAAATTCCGAAAATGTGATGTGCATGAAAAAAAACAGAATAAAGCTTCTCTTTCCGATTACTGCCGTTCTGCTGCTTTTTGCCTGCATAATGGGCGGCTGCGGCATAGGTACAAGCGAAACCACCAGACTCCGCGACCTGGAATTTACCGTTATCAGTGAGGAGCGGCTGCCTGATGAACTGAAGGCACTGATTGCAGAGCGGCAGAATGCCGAGTTTAAAATCACCTACACCGATAACGAATACCTGTATATCTGCGTGGGCTACGGCGAACAGTCCACAGGCGGATACAGCATTACCGTCAACGATTTATACCTGACGGACAATTCCATCTACATAAGTACCAGCCTCCTCGGTCCCTCCCCCGAAGACAGGGTAGGCACCTCTCCGTCCTATCCGTATATCGTGGTAAAAACCGAATACTTGGACAAAACAGTGGTATTCGAGTAGCAAAAGTGATATACTGTTTGCAAAGAGTGGAGACAGGTAGAAACGTGTGCCATCGGTGCACCCAAAAAACAACTGCCGGCGCTGCCCGCGCAGTTGTTTTTCTATTTACCAAAGCATACAGAGGTACTTTATGACAAAATTTTTGCGCAGAACTTTCAACTGTATCTGTGTCCTGATGATGATGAATATTGTGCTGCTTTTAGACCTGTTCACCAAAGACAGCTTTCTTTTAAGCAGGCTTTTCTACGGCTTCTTCCTGTGGATCGTCGTAGGGCTTCTTTATCTTGTTACGGAAATCCTTCCATGCTACGAGAGGGGACTGAAAATGCGGCTTCAGGTGCTTGCAGGCGGCTATGAGCTCATTGTAACCTCCGCCTTCTGTCTGTTTGCGGAGCTGATTGGATATCTGTGCTTTTTCTGTATCACAAAGCGCTCCCCGCTGGCAGTGATTCGAAGAGCTACGCCTGATGCAGAGCGGGGGCTTCTCATCATGCTTATGATAAACGCCCTTATGGCCGGTATATTCCTTTTTATCCATTACATGAACGGCTTCCTGCGTACCGCTTTCTGCTCTTCGCAGCTTGGCATTACCTTGCGCGTGCTGATGTTTTTCTTCTGGTGGCTTCCACCCCTCAACCTTGTCCTTTTTGTCAAGTGGTGCGCCATCGTAAGAAGGGAACTGCTTTATGAAAAAAACCGGTATTTTCTGGATTCGGCGCGGGTTGAGAGCAGCGTATGCCGGACCCGCTACCCCGTGCTCATGGTGCACGGTATCTTTTTCAGGGACTGGCAGTACCTCAATTACTGGGGGCGGATTCCATGTGCCCTAAAGCGCAACGGCGCATCGGTTTTCTACGGCAGGCAGCAGTCCTCCCTCTCCATCGCGGACAGTGCTGCAGAACTAAAGGCAGAAATTTTTCGGGTTCTCTCTGAGACAGGCGCTGAGAAAGTCAATATTGTGGCACATTCCAAGGGCGGTCTGGATGCAAGATATGCCATCAGCCATCTCGGTATGGCTCCCTATGTGGCGTCTCTGACTACCGTAAACACACCGCATCGCGGCTGTCAGTTTGCAGACGCTCTGCTCTCTTCCCTGCCGCAATGGCTGATTTGCTTTGTCGCCTCCCGCTACAACTCCCTGTTTCGCAGGCTTGGCGACAGCACTCCCGATTTCCTTGCGGGCGTGCAGGACCTTACCGCCGCTTCCTGCGCCGTTTTTAACAGGGAAACACCGGACATGCCCAATGTCTATTACCAAAGCGTTACGTCCAAGATGCGCTCTGTGACAAGCGCAGGCTTCCCCTTAAATCTCGGCTATCTTCTCAGCAAAAAATATGAAGCGGACAACGACGGGCTGGTAAGCGTTTCATCTGCTATAAGGAGCAATTACATGGGCCTTTTAAGCGCCGGCAGAAAAGGGATTTCCCATGGAGACATGATTGAT
>CAMWLB010000292.1 GCA_947174985.1 uncultured Lachnospiraceae bacterium
CAGTTTCTTCTCATAATAAACAAACTTATTATCTCTATGTGTTTCCCGATAACCACACTTTTGATAAAAGGCTTTTGTCCTGACATTCCAAATCGGCGTATCCAGTCTGATATATTGCACTTCCTGAAATTTTTCCTCTATTTGTCTCATTGCCTCAATACCATATCCCTGCCGGTGATATTGTGGGGATACAAAGATTCTTCCCACATACAATACTTTGTTCTGCATATCAGAAAAAAGAATTGCCCCGCCTATGACGCTGCCATTGTGCAGCAATGCATATAAGTTTCCACCTTCCTGCATTTTGTGGTGCCATTCGACCGAATCATAATCCGGCGGTCCGCCGTCCTTTCCGGCTCCCACTTCTATATCCGTATCAAAAGCGGCTTTTGATATCTCGGTCATTATGTCTATCTGTTCTTTCTCTGCCAATGTCAGTTTCATATAAATCCTCCTCGTTTTTCCTATCATCATTTACCTATCCTGTGCCAGACTGTTGATAATGCTTGTCACCTTTTCCCGTGTTCCCTCTATAAAATTCATTGCCACCGGACGATGTACGGCTCCCGAGACCAGAGACAAATGAAATTCATGCAGCAGACTGTCAATCAGTAAAATTTTCTCGTTGTAGCTTTTTGCACGCTCCCAGTTTGTGATAAACGCCTCGAATACCTTTGCCGCCGCCCCTGTCGGCATATTATTTCTCCGGTAGCTTCTGCGGTATTCTTTATAAGAATACTGGTATCCGCAGGCGCATTGCCTGAAATCGCCGCCGTCTTCCAGTACTGCACCGCAATGATGACAGCGGATAGCATAACGTTCCATGCTCTCCATATCTTCCTTTCCATATTTGCAGCGGAGATACAGCGACAATCCTATTTCATCGGCAAGTTCCGTGTTCTGAATCCCTTTGGCATCCAGCAGATAGAGTTGTCTTAATTTCTGAATGTCCAGTTTAGACGGCCAGTGAAATACATTGTATTTTTCCGGAACAATTCTGTCTTCCAGCGCTTCTCGTTCCTCGCGTTCTCTTTCCCTGCGCTTCTTCTCCCTGTCTGCCTGGCGCAGATTCTTCTCCTTAATTTTTTCCTGCAATTCACAGCTTTTTTCCTCATATACATTTTGTATATGCGCTAACAGCGCGGCATAACCCGCTGCGTCCTTTACTTCAATTCCATCGACAGTAAACCCTTCACCGCCTATCACAATCCCTTTGATTACATACACGCCTGATTTTCCAATCCGGTATGTCCATCCATTTTTTTCAGACCACACCGGAATACCAAACCTTAAATCATACTGGTTCCATATATGCGCTGCAAAATCCCTGAATAAAGCAGCAGCGTCACTGCCGCCCAAAAACTCCTCTAACTCTGTAATCTCCGGTCTGTGGTCTTTCGGGAACCATTCCTTAAATTGATTCATTTCCATACTTTTTCCCTCAAATGCTTTTATTCTAGTTGATTGCAATATAAATATCCATGCATTTAACGCCATCACAATCCAAATACTCATGCTCATAACAAGAAAGAATTGCCGCATCGTGCTTTTCTTCCATTCCGTTTATCGCCATGTACATGGATAGCGCCTGATAAGCGTTTGGAATGACTTCAAATTCCCCACCGGACATTTCTTTTAAGGTGATGGTAATATATTCCTGCCTGCTCTGACTTACCACTTCCGCTTCTATGTCGCCGATATCCTGTCCATCTGCAAGTATCAGCGCCGCCCCGTAACCCCGCATACGGAATACATTTCTCTGCTCCTGGGAGACCTGCGGAAAATCCCACCCTATGATATACGGATTTTCTATTTCTAAATGCTTTGCCCAGCCTTTTACATGTGCCAGTGCATCTTCTTCCGGTTCACGGCTTATTACGGCATAACTGATATAGCGGAAGGGTCCAACCGTAATCCGTCTGATTTCAGAGTATGCTTCGCTGCTGAAATCCATATTTCCCCGCAGCAGCCCATCAACGGAGCAGTTAAACAACTCACAGAGTTCAACCAGTTTTTCAACCTCCGGCAATATTGCACCAAGCTCCCACTTCGAAATGGTCTGCCGGCTGACATGCATTCTCCCTGCCAGTTCTTCCTGCGTCATATTCGTCATCTTCCTCAAAATCTGTAAATTTTTTCCAAAGTTCATCAAAAGCCTCCTTTCCTTTGCTGAGAACATTATCTTACATATATTGTCTGCAGTCCACCAATCACCATGCGCCTTTTGGTTCGTTTCCGCACTTTCAGGTAGCGCAAAGCAAAAGACCGAAAAAATACGAAAAAAAAGAAACCTCAATGTCTATCAAGGTTTCTTTATCCAGATGCGGAAGAAGGGACTTGAACCCTCACGTACGTACATACACATGAACCTGAATCATGCCTGTCTGCCAATTCCAGCACTTCCGCAAGCAAGGATTATTGTACCGCCTTTTTATGTATCTGTCAAGCCCTATTTATTTATTTTTTGCGTATAGTCAATCGGTCAAAACATTCCCGCGCCGATTTCTCTGATACTATATTTCCAATTAAGACTGCCGTGTCAGAACCAACGATCTTCACAACATAATTGTACTCCCTATCATTATAGGAATAAAAAATATATTGCAACCCGTTATAGGTCTTCTCTTCAATCACTTCTGCACCGCTGTCATTCTTGATTCCCTCTGCATAGTAGTCATAGCCTTCGCCGATGATGAAAGAACCCTGGCTCAATGTTTCTCCATCCTTCGTGATGGTGAATGGCAAATCCGAAGTAAGGTCATAACCGCCCGTTGTATCCAGCCTCAATTCTATCTTGTCGCCTGTGTCCACATTATAGGTGTAGGACTTATAGGACCTGCAGCCCGTCAATACAAAAGCAAGCATACACATGCCAAGTACTAATGTTACAATTTTTTTCATTTTTACACCTCCTGCAGTTACAATATTTTACATGCTTTATGATAAATCATATATCCCCAACTGTCAATCCATGTATGATGTCACCAAAAGAATTTAACCGAAAAATTCCAGTATATTTTCCATATACGGCTTTAATACCGCATTTCCCGCCCTGTACAGTTCATGTCTGGAGTCCGGATAGACACAGAGTTTCCCGCTCTGCACTCTTTTGATGAATTTTCTCTGTGCAGGCGCTTTTACCTGTCTGTCCCTTCCCGCCTGACACAAAAGCACCGGTATGGATACCTGCGATGCATTTTTTCTGCTTACGGCATGATACCCCGCCCGTATCGCGGTGCTGCCCCATGTATAGCTTGCAGCGCTGGTCTGATAGCAGGGATTCTGCCTGCGCTTCTTCTGGTAATAGGAATAGCGCGCCTCCGAATCCAAACAGCTTTTTGCAAAGGGCATGTCCGGATGAAACACTCCCTGCGTAAACAGACGCTTCTTTCCTCTGCCAAAAAGCTTTGCTATATCGCAGACTGCCTTCGCCACGGGCAGTGGGCAAGGGCCTGTATAAATGGCAAGCATTGGCGAATTCAAAACCGCTTTCTGAAAGTCTGCCGGATATTTTTCCAAATACCGCGCGCCAACACAGCCGCCCATGGAATGAGCGTACAGATAGAGCGGCCCGCCATCCGCAACTTTCTTCACCACACCTTCTAAAAAAAGATGTAAGTCCTCCACATAGTCCTCGAAATCTTCCACATGCACCACACCGGCATCCACGCTCTCCCGCAAGGATTTTCCATGTCCCCGCTGGTCGAACACCGCCACCTGATATCCTGCGCTGTAGAGGTAATAGATAAACTCCCAATATTTTTCAGAGGATTCGCAGAATCCATGGCATATTACGATGGCAGCGCGGGCTTCCCTGCGCGGATACAACTCATAATACAGTTCTCCGCCCTTGACAGGAAGCCGCCCCTCACGCCGGACTGCCGCCAGCAGTGTTTCCACCTTTTCCATTTGTTCCTCGAACAGCGCTTCATCAAGGCAGGCAAAATCTTCCGGTATTTTATTCATCTGCCGCCTCCGGCTCTTCTGCCGATGCCTCCATAAAATAGAGCCTTGAGCCAAAGTCCTGAAAATATCTTACTTCTTCGCTGTATCCTGTGCCGCCAAACGCCTGCTTCAGCCGCACACCACCGTACATCAGGGTATCTCCGCAGGCAGAAAAATCCTCCTGTTCGCCTTCCATCTTCACAAACTTTGCAATCAGATTGTGGGCCAAGGAATCCTGCTTAATGTGGATGGGCGCCACCGTATTAACCAAATCTCCAAATTCCTTTACATTGTACTGCAGCTTCC
>CAMWLB010000293.1 GCA_947174985.1 uncultured Lachnospiraceae bacterium
GCCCAATCATGCCCTCCTGTATCAGGTCATCTCTGTCTGCGCCCAAAATATACATGGACCCTGCTTTGCTTCTGACGAGATTCTTGTACTTTTCCATAATATAATCCGTAATCTGCTGTTCTCCGTCGCGCAGCCTGACTATCAGTTCCTCATCCGTCGCCTGTTCCAAATCCGGCATGTGATATTTCTTTTCCCGCATCATCCTTTCAGCCTCTGCCTCACAATTTCATATGCCAGTACGCCTGCCGCCACGGAAGCATTCAGGGAGTCGATATTCCCCTTCATCGGAATCGCCGCCGCCATATCGCATTTTTCCTTTGTCAGCCTGCCTACGCCTTCTCCCTCACTGCCGATTACCACGCCTATGGCGCCTTTTAAATCCAAATCATACATCGGTGTGCCGCCCATATCCGCGCACACAAACCAAATGCCCTCTTTTTTTAACTCTTCTATGGTACGCGCCAGATTGGTCACTCGTGCGACAGGCGTGTAATTAATGGCGCCCGCAGACGTCTTTGCAACGGTTGCCGTCAGCCCCACTGCACGGTTTTTGGGAATGATAATGCCATGTGCGCCCGCCAGATTTGCCGTCCTGATAATCGCACCGAGATTGTGCGGGTCCTCTATATTGTCCAGCAAAAAGAGAAAAGGCGCCTCCCCTTTTTCTCTTGCCGCCTCCAGAATGTCCTCCACCTCAGCATAGGTGTATGCCGCAGCAAATGCGATAACTCCCTGATGCTTTCCGGTCTCTGAAATCTGGTCCAGACGTTCCTTTGTCACAAATTTTACCGGCGTGCCCTTTTTCTTTGCCTCTCTTTTTATTGTCATGACCGGTCCGTCCTGACAGCCATCCAGCAGATACAGCTTATCAATCGTCCTGCCTGAACGGTAAGCCTCTATCACGGCATTTCTGCCTTCTATGGTAAATTCTTCATAACCCATGCAAAATGTCTCCTGTTTTCTATTGGTTACCCCACAGTATCCTTTAAATTGTTACAGCGCTATGTCAAGCGCAGCAAGTCCTTCCTTTACCAGCTCAAGAATCCTGTCAAACTTTCCGTCAAGATACAGATAACCGATTAACGCCTCAAACCCCGTCGCCCTTCTATAGTCGGATACGCTGGCATTTTTTGCCATCGTATGGGGCTTCGCATTGCGCCCCCTTTTGTATATCTCTCTTTCCTCCTCTGTCAGATGCGGCATCATGACTTCTATGATATCGGACTGCGTCTTTGCCTTTACAATGCTGCTCGTTTTTTTATGCAGCGCACTTACCGCTCTGTTTGCACGTCCCACTGCCACCGTCCTGATGATCAAATCATAGACGGCATCACCGACATAGGCGAATGTAAGCGGTGAATAGCTTCTGATATCCATCTCCTTCACAGCAAAGGCTTCCTTTATTTTTTCAAGCAAATTTACGCCTTCTTCCATTTTACCCCTTCTCTGGTGTCTTCCAGTACAATGCCTTTCGAAAGCAGTTCCGCCCGAATCGCATCTGCCGTTGCAAAATCCTTTGCCTTCTTAGCCGCTTTTCTCTCCTCAATGCGTTCCAGCACGTAGCGCTCCAGTTCCGGATCCTCTCTCTCCTCCTTGCTGTCAAACAGCCCCAGGGAAAGCACTTCTTCAAAACTCTTCACCAGTGCAAGCTTTGTTTTATCCGTCATATCTTCCTTCAGCATATCGTACAGCACCGTAATTGCCATAGCGGAGTTAAGGTCGTCACAGAGCGCGTCCGCGAATCGTTTTTTATACGCCGCATACTTATCCTGTTCAACTTCTCCCTCCTCTTTTAAATCAGCAATCCGCTTTACCAGCTTATTGTAGGCCGCCGTCATATTATCCAGCGCCTCATAGGAGAAGGTAAGGGGCTTACGGTAATGGGACTGTAAGCAAAACAGCCTGTATACCAGCGGATTGTAGCCTTTTTCCTCCAACAGAGAAACCGTCAGAAATTCTCCCTTTGATTTACTCATCTTCCCTGTTTTGTCGTTGAGATGATGCACATGGAACCAGTAATTGCACCATTTATGGCCAAGATAAGCTTCGCTTTGGGCAATTTCATTGGTATGGTGAGGGAAAATATTGTCCACGCCGCCGCAGTGGATATCCATATATTCTCCCAAATGTTTGATGCTGATGCTGGAGCACTCTATATGCCAGCCCGGATATCCCATGCCCCATGGGCTCTCCCACTTCAGCTCCTGCGCGTCAAACTTTGACTTGGTAAACCAGAGCACAAAATCGCTCTTGTTCTTTTTGTTGGTATCCTCCTCCACATCATCACGTACGCCTATCAGAAGTTCTTCCTCCGTCTGTCCCGAGAACACATGATAATTTTCCAGCTTTGCGGTATCAAAGTAGACATTACCTCCCATTTCATAGGCATATCCTTTTTCCAGAAGTACCTGCACCATGTGGATAAATTCTTTGATACAGCCGGTTGCAGGCTCCACCACATCGGGACGCTTGATATACAGCTTTCTGCAGTCCTCGAAAAAAGCTTCCGTATAAAACGCCGCTATTTCCATCACCGATTTATGCTCCCGCCGCGCTCCTGCCAGCATCTTGTCTTCTCCATCATCGGAATCACCCGAAAGGTGCCCGACGTCCGTGATATTCATGACCCGCTTTACATCATAGCCCAGATACCGCAGTGTTTTTTCCAGTATATCTTCCATAATGTAGCTTCTTAAATTTCCGATATGCGCAAAATGATACACCGTAGGTCCGCAAGTGTACATGCCCACCTTCCCATCCTCATTCGGCACAAAACGCTCAACCTTCTTTGTCAGCGAATTATAAATTTCCATTCTGTTTTCCATATATACCTCCCGCCTGCTCCCAGCTATCCATGTAAGTGGCATACGTAATCTGTGAGTTACGATAAAGCCTTCGAAAAAAGGATAAAACTATCTTTTCATTTTGTCAACCGGATTTGCCCTGCCAGTCACACCTGAGCGCCCTGAGCACCCTGCGCATCCTTCACAGCTTCCAGCCTGTCTCCCTGCACTTTGCGTAGTCACATCCAGTGCCCATAGCTCTCTCGGACTGTTTAACATACATACTGCCTGCGCAGAGATACCCTCTTTTGCCCCTGTAAAGCCAAGGCCTTCCTCCGTGGTTGCCTTTACATTTACCTGTTCCGTCTCTATCCCCAGCGCTCCCGCTATATTTTCACACATACGGTCAATATACGAACGCATTTTCGGCGCCTGCGCGATAATGGTGGCATCGATATTTTCTATCAGAAAACACTGTTCTTCCAACAGTTCTCCTACCCGTCTTAACAACTCCAGCGAAGAAATCCCTTCATACTCCGAATCCGTATCCGGGAAATGCTTTCCGATATCTCCCATTGCCGCCGCCCCAAGCAGGGCATCCATAATCGCATGCAGCAATACATCCGCATCCGAATGTCCCTGCAAGCCTTTTTCATATGGTATTTCCACACCGCCCATGATTAACTTGCGTCCTTCCACCAGTCGATGTACATCATATCCCGTTCCTATCCGCATATTATTCTCACTCCTTCACTATTAACACCATCAAACTTTTTTCATCCTTAACCTATTTTTAAACGTATATTTAAACTGTCATCAAAAAAGGTGTAGAGCCGTGATGATTGTTTGACTTTACACCTTGATTATGATTTATCATGATTGCAGTTACTTGTGTACTCGTGTTATAAACGATCCAAGCAGAAGCCTATACTAAATGACTGCTTTCAAGCAGCACTCTGTTCTCTGTGCTTTGCCCCCATGCGTCAAGTGCAAGTGTGTAAGTATCGTTGACTTTATGCTTGATCTCTCCTGCCTCTTTTTTAAGTTCTAACTGACCGGCTTTTAATGCTGATACATCGGATTCGATTTTATCGAGCCTGTTGTTGATAGGTTGCAGCAACGTTGCTATTGCCTGTAAATCATCGTTTGTCAATGCCATAATATTACCGCCTTTCTAAATGTATGATTCAGGTGTTTAGCATTTGTACATTGCACAGTATATCATAATTTAAGACTGATGTCCATTGAAAACCGAAATGCCCACATCAATACCCACATCAACATGTTCTAAAACAGTCTGAATGGACTCAAAACGGATTTACCTGAGAAACACAAAAACGCTGAAATGCTCACATATTCGGCATTTACAGCGTTTCATAGGGGTTGGGCTGTTAAAAACAGTCAGCAGCTCGTAGGGGAATCGAACCCCTGTTTCCGCCGTGAGAGGGCGGCGTCTTAACCGCTTGA
>CAMWLB010000294.1 GCA_947174985.1 uncultured Lachnospiraceae bacterium
CGAGATCTACACTATCCTCTTCGTCGGCAGCGTCAGATGGTTATAAGAGAGAGCAAGTATGCTTATCGCGTTGGCAGGCTGCGGTTCCAAAGGAGAAGATGGTAAAAGCGCAGGAACGCCGAATGTGGAAAGCGGGAATGGGGAAAAAGGAAGATATGTGGAAAAAGAAATTGACTTTCCTGAAGGAGTAAATAAGGAGGATATCATTCAGGTAGGAAAAAAGGAAGGAGATATGTGTCTATATGCGTTGGAGGAAAAGGAAGGCGGAATGGGTATCGTCTGCTATCGGTATAAAGACGGCAGTTTTATAAAAGATACGCCCGCATGGCTGGATAGCCTGGTTATGGATGAGAATGTTTATAAAGCCAAGGTTCTGGAAGATATTGGCGGAAAGTCTTATCTTCTTGCGGTAATGCTGGAAGCGGAAAATGTACGGGCACATTTATACTGCACAGACGATGGTACAACAATGAAGGAGGTTACACCACAGGACTGGATGGAGGAAGATCCCGAGGGGCAGTTTTTCGATGTGCCGCAGGATATTGCAGTTTTGGAGAATGGAAGCTTTGCTGTAAATTTTATCAGTGATCTTAAGGTTTACGACGATAGCGGAAAGCTTATCAGAACAATGCCGCTGACCATTGGCTATGGGGACAAGATTTATGCGGATAAAAATTTCTTTTATCTTGAAAAGCAGAATGATATGATAGAATTTAAAGGAATTGCTGCTTTTGCGCCGGATAAGGATAGTCCGGAAAAAGAAATTACCTGCGCGGAGAATGTCGGGAGCGACAGTTATATCGATATTTTGTCAGATGGTACCTTTATCGTATGTGCAAAAGGTGGATGTTTTAAGTGCAGCGTGGAAGGAGAATGGAGCAGCCTTGTGGCGGGCAGTTATACCTCGCTTGCGCTGGAAAATATGTGGTGCAGTGGTATGACGGCATTGGATTCAGGCGTGTTCTATGCGCTTCTGGATGGAGATACAGGACGGTCTCTGATGGAATATACTTATGATCCGGAAATACCGCTTAAGCCAGATACGGTTTTGACAATCTATTCGGTCTATGACAATGCAACTTTAAAGCAGGCGGCGGTCATGTATACAAAGCTTCATCCTAATGTACTGGTAGAGGTGGAGATAGGAATTCCTTATGAAGAGATGGAAACGATGGATTTGAACACTGTGCTGCAGAATCTCAATGCCAGACTTCTGGCAGGACAGGGAACGGACCTTATGGTGCTGGATGGGCTGAATACAAATTCCCTCATAGAAAAAGGCATGCTGGCGGATATCAGCGACGTTGTGACATCTATGTCAGAAAGCGGAGAAATATTGAAAAATATTGCGGACGACTATACACAGGAGAACGGCGCTGTTTACATGATACCTCTGCGGTATTCCATGAGACTGCTTCTCAGTGGGAAAATTGATACAAAGGAAGCGGGGAGTGTGAAAGGTCTGGCGGCAGCATTGGAACAGCAGGAGCTTACGCTGGGGCCGATTACGGTTTCGGATTTTGTAGATATTTATATGCCTTACATGGTATCGGATATCGTAAAAGACAAGGAATTAGATAAAGAAGCGCTTGCAGAGTGTCTGGAAGCATTGAAAACCATAGCAGGAGGATATACCATCGTCAGCAATTACACGGACAGTACCCAAAACTACCAAACGTGGGATTTACCGCTTGATGCTTCTGCCGTATTCAGCGATATTGAAGGTTTCTTAAGTGCAATGATGTCGATTTCCATAGTCAATGAGATAAAGGGAAACTTTAACAGCTTTGAGAACGCTTATAACCCGATTGGAGAAATCGGAATCAACAAAGAGACGCCTTATCTGGAGCAGGCGAAGGATTTTCTGCGCTATGCGCTTTCTGTGGAGGTGCAGGAGGGTGACTTTTATGATGGATTTCCGATGAATGTGGCGGCGCTTGCAAAGCTGGCAGAAAAGGACAGAAGCGATTACGAGGTTTATACCATGATAGAACTGCCCGGCGGCGAGTTTAAGGCTTTTACTATTGGAGCGCTGAGTAAGGAGGACTGCGACAGACTGACAGAGCTGTGCAAGAGCTTAAACAAGAAGGTGGTGGACGATGTGCAAATCAATCTGGTAATAAGCGATGTACTACCATCGTATCTTGACGGCAGCAGTTCGCTGGAGGATACCATCGATAAAATAGAGAGAGGACTTAATATGTATTTGGCGGAGTAGCAGGTACATGTTGCATTTTCCGGATTACTGTGATACACTTTCTCAGTAATCCGGTTTTGCTTTGACCGGTAAATTAAGTGAATACAGGTGGCTGCAGGTGTCGGACAGGCATGAATTGCCACGGGTCCGGTGAAAAGGGAAGCAGGTGAGAGACCTGCACGATCTCGTCGCTGTGATAAGGGAGTCATATTCCGATTTGGGCCACTGGGCATTTGCCTGGGAAGGTGGAATATGACAATGAGCTTAAAGTCAGAAGACCTGCCTGCAGAACCGGTACAAAAATGACCACGAGGAATTGGCATTGTACGCACCTTTACGGTATCGAAATTACTTTCGATGCTGTAATCGTGATACAGAAAATTCTCCAATCCCTGCCGTGGTATGCGGTAGGGATTTTTGTGTATACCTGTATTTGCAAATATACTTAGGAGGAGAAAAAAATGGCAGAAAATCAAGAAAAAAAGCAATCAAACAAAAAGGTGCTTATCGGTGCGGCAGCACTGATAGCAGTAGTGGCGGTACTGGCAGTGGTGTTCTTCGTATTTCGCGAGAAGCCTGTACAGGGGCATAAGAGCATTACGATTGAGGTTATCGACAATACGCAGAGCAGCACGGTCTACGAGGTACATACGGATGCGGAGTACTTAAGGCAGGCAATGGAAGAAGCCAAGGGATTGGAATTTTCCGGCAAGGAGAGCGAGTACGGTCTTATGGTAGAAACCGTAAACGGTGTTACACCCGACTACAGTGTGGACGGCGCCTACTGGAGCTTTTATGTGAATGGCGCTTACTGCAATTACGGTGTGGATTCCCAGCCGGTAGAGGACGGGGATGCATTTGTAATTAAGTATGAAGTGTACGTTGCAGAATAGGGGGTAATTATGGACAAAAGGCAGGGTGGACTTGCAATAAGCATACAGGATATTGCGCTGATTGGCATGATGACTGCGGTTATCGAGGTCAGCAAGTTTGCTCTGTCCTTTTTGCCGAATGTGGAGCTGGTTACGTTCTGGATTATTATGTTTACGCTGTTTCTCGGACCTAAAACGGTATATGCGATACTTGCGTTTATTTTAATTGAAATATCTCTTTATGGTATTCATACGTGGGTCATTATGTATCTGTATATGTGGCCTCTTTTGGCTTTGGTAGTTTATCTGTGTCGGAAAAATGATTCTGTGTGGTTTTATAGCATCCTCTCCGGATTTTTCGGGCTGTTTTTCGGCGCGTTCTGCTCGCTGCCCTATATTGTAATCGGAGCGGTGGACGGTGGTATTAGGAGTGGGCTTGTTATGGCGTTCAACTGGTGGGTTGCCGGAATTCCCTATGACATCCTGCATGGGATTGCCAATACCATACTAATGCTTACGCTGTACCGTCCGGTCAGAATGTTGCTTAAGAGGCTTATTCCTCTTCGTCGTTCCATTTAGAGCAGGACAGGGAGAAGATAAACTCCGTGCCTACGCCTTCTGTGCTGATGACATTGATATGTTCTTCGTGGGAAGTGATAATTTCCCTTACAATAGAAAGCCCAAGTCCGGTTCCCTTTTTATCCTTACCACGGGAGGAATCAGACTTATAGAAACGCTCCCAAATAAATTTCAAGTCGTCTTTTGGAATACCAATGCCGCTGTCCTTTACAGAAACAAAAAGCTTGCGCTTTTTCTCGGAGGTCTCGATGCGGATAACGGAATCGTGATGGCTGAATTTGATGGCATTGTCTAAAAGATTGTAGAGCACCTGCTGGATTTTGCCCATATCGGCATTGACATACATTACATCACCGGTCAGGATAAGCTCAATCGCAATCTTCTTTTTGCGGCAGGTACCCTCAAAAGAGGCAGCCGTATTTCGGATTACCTTATTGATATCGAAATCTGTTTTGTCTAGAAGCACTCCCTTTGTATTTAAGTTGTTGAGAGTCAGCAGGCTGTTTGTCAGCTTAGTCAGTCTTTCCGTCTCGTTCAACACAATCTGCAGATATTTGGCATACAAATCAGGCGGTACGGTTCCGTCC
>CAMWLB010000295.1 GCA_947174985.1 uncultured Lachnospiraceae bacterium
TCATAGCGCCTGACCACATCATCTTTTGACGGGCAGGGAGGAAGGGGCTTGATCATACCTTTTCCCTGACATAATGGCTGCAAATGCTTCTTATATCTTCTGTGCACGCGGATGATTCCCCACAGCCCAAGCCATGCGTCATCAATTCCGCCAAAATAATAGAGATAGTCTCCTGCGCCGTATTTTTCCGTCACATTTAAATTAAAAGCTTCCGATATCCCCAGGGTCTGGGAAGCGGCAAGGGGCGATCTTGCATCCGCCGGTTCTTTTCTCCATGACATTCCCGCAATATTAAAGGAGTGCTGCTCTTCATGGGCTCCATCAATCAGGCGGAACATCAGTTCATCTCCCGGATAGGTCTCAAAAATCGGCGTTGCCGGATCGCCGTGTACAAAGGAACTGAAAAGATACGCCGGGTCTTCTTTTTTATTAAGCCGCTCCCGCATCGGCTCGGCACGGTAGTTGATCCCCATGACGCCCGGATCATCGTGGGAACCGGGAACGGCAGGCGGATTAAGCGGATTGCCCTTCCTGTCAAAAAGGAAAGCAAAATCATGGACAAACAACGCAAATTCCCTGAAAGAGGTGCCGTCCTTTCTGCGGATAACAGCCCGTGTTCCAGAAGACAGCTCTTTTCCGTTCTGTGGATTGTGGAACGTGGCGCCTGCCTCCTCAATAATCAATGCGCCGAACAGCCCGTGCTGCTGGTGGACATTGGCGAACAGATGGTCATGGAAAAATACCGTCCGCAGTTCCTCGTTTGCAAAAAAGCGCTCCACTAATGTTTCATACCGTCTCGCGCCGGCAATGTTATTCCAGCCGTTGGCAGACCCGTCTGAGACAATGGTATCAAATTTTACCAGATGCAGATGATGGCCTACGATATCCGTCCTGGTCCTTGGCTGGAAGGGGCTCCCCTCAATAAACTCCGGCAGAAGGTTTGTGGTGCGAAGCTCAATACAATCTCCCGCGTTTGCACGGAGGACTAACGGCTCCACCTTAATCTCCTGTCTTTCCACTTTGCGGATATAATTCTCCAGGCCTCCGTGCCGCTCCAGTTCTTCCTTTAGGACGAAAAAACGTCCCTGGGGATCATGCCAGCCATAACGGTTGTAGGTGAGCTTTGCCTGCACCATGGCAATCTCAAATATCTTTAACTTTTCATCTGTATGACAGGAGCTGATATCAACACAGCAAGGACAAGTATCTGTGTGTCCGGAACATGTGTCTGTGCAGCAGGGGCAGGTATCCGTATACAAAGCCCCGGGCACTGCATCTTTTACAAAGTTGGCACGTTCCAACGGAGTCGGTTCATTGGTCACCTTTCCATTTGACCGCAGTACACCAAGCGGCTGCTGCAGAGGACTCTCCCCGAACCTGCCCTCTATAAAATTCGGATAACCCGGATGCATCTTATCCTTCGTCGGCGGAAGCTCCCTGTCTCTTAACGGAATGAGGGGCGCAATGGGCGTTCCGTCAGGCAATTCCCCCGTTCCGTCCTGAAGTCTGTCATAAATCCTCCACAAGGTCCACATCCCCTCCATAAAATGGGGATATAGATGGCAATGGAATATCACATCCCCGATCACATGGTTCAGGCTCCCGGCCCCGTATAAAATATCCAGCGTATAGCATTCCTGTGGGCTGATGGTGATGGAATCCAGAATCGTTGAAACCGGATTATCCACCTCCAGCCTCCACTGATGGTTGTGAAGATGGAAAACGTGGGTTTCTTTCACCCCTCCATGAAGCAGCCGGATTTTTACCGGATCACCCACATAGGCAAAAAGAATCGGCGGCGCAGGATCGCCATATACCCAGGAACTCATGGATACATCTTCCGCAGAATCAGCCGGGTCGTGGCTGTGCGGCATCCGGTTCCGCATGGGTTCGGAGCGATAGCTGATCGCTGTTGTCATCGAAGGAAGCCCTGTGTGCGGGTCGATTGGCTGTTCACCCTCTTTATTCAGAATTTCCAGCTCATCATGGAAAAAGACGCTGTACTCCCTGAATGCCGGCTTTCCGGGCTGATAAATATCTGCCATTAACCCGCTTTTCAATTCTTCCCCTGTCTCCGGGTCAAACCACTTCGCCTCCGGCGCCTCTACAATAATCGCCCCAAACAGGCCATGAATGTTGGTCGCGTCCTCAGTGCTTCGAGGGTCCGCCATATCGTTGAACAGGTAGACTCCCTCTGTATCAGCATACCAGGTATACCAGATTTCCCCGCAGGTGGTACTGTCATTATTGTATCCTACGCTGCTTCCGTCTGAAGTATTGACATCATAAGATAATCCCTGTACATGAATCGACAACCTCCTGTTCAAAGAATTCCGAAACCGTACTTTTACCGTATCTCCCAAATTGACACGAATTACCAGCGGCTGTACTCCCTTATATGGCTGCGGTATTTCCATCTCAAATCTTTGAAGGGCTTCCCTTCTAATCCTTTCCGCATCCTCCTCAAGTACATAGAGCAGGCCGTCAGGGTCATAGTCTCCATATTTGTTATACACGATGGGAATCTGTATCGCCTCAATATGGAAAGTCCTGACATTCCCCGTTTTTGGATATTGGCATAGCTCCATACTAATCCCTGCCTTTCTGTGCATGTTCCAGAATACGCAGATAGTGATTCGCTTCACGGAGCACATGATCCGCCAAAAGAGGAAGAATGATGGAGCGGATCTCACAGTCTGTAATTCCTTCTGTTCCCGCTGTTTTAAACTGCTGATATTTCTTTGTCGTCTGTAAGGTCCTTGCGGTCAAGGCATTCATCGCTTTCCTGTCCTGTTCTCTCGCTTCTTCCAAAAGGCGGCAGTAGTCTTCGGCAAAGTTATCGGCCGTTTCCATAAGTTTACATTCCGTCGGGTCTAACAGCCCCCGAATAAACTGGGCATGTTCCATCATAATCTGATTCCAGAATATTTCAAGATTTCTCAAATCCGGCGCGGTGATTCTTCCCTTCTGCTCAAGCTCCAAAATCATCTGACGATACAATTTCGCTTCCCGAAGAATATGCTCGATCAGCAGCGGATAGTTTGTTGTATACAGTCTGCACCCCGTCACCTCTCTCAGAATCTCTTCCTTAAAGGAAATCAATCCGTCCAGACTTCTGAGCATCTGCTGGTTCAACATCCTTACCTGACAAATGGTTTCCCTGTTCACCATACCACAGTTTCCGGCATGGAGCCGTTCTTCTGCCTCCGTAATCCTCATATCAATGGGAATCCCTGTCAGATTTTTTGTCTGGCACTCCGCTTTCCCCGTAAATTCCGTAACAACCTCCCCGGAATTTAAAACCGATTTACTTACAATACCGTCCGCAAGTTTTACAGTTCTTCTGAGTCCTTCCTCAAATTCTTTCCGGAAATAATCTGCGCACCGTATAAACTCCGTTTCTTTCGCAGGGAATCCAGCAAGCAGGAATAAGGAATGCTCCTTCATGATCCTTCCGAAAAAAAGATGTGTTTCTAATGATAAAGTTGCATATTCTTTCATATCTCAGCATACCTTTATAATTTATGTTTCTTTATATTATGCAAAATGTACCAAAAAGAGACAAAAAATTAATTCTCCGAAGTTTCAGCTCTTACTCCAGATAGCTTTCCAAAGGTATTCTTCTTATCATAATTTGACAGTTCCTTATAGTGCTTGTGGCTGGTGATGTCGAACTTATTACTGAGGAACGGACGCGCTCACAAAACTACAGAATGCACTTATCTTCATCCACCACTGTAGGCAAAACATAATAAACACTTTATTCATCGCATATAGAATGAATAAAGTGCTCATTAAACCAAAAAAACTTCTCAATCTTACAGTGGTAGACCATTTTCGACACAAAGTGCTCCATACCCAACCCGATCATTTGGCAATTCCTTCTCATCTCTAAAGGGCCTGGCCCCTCTCCTCAGATACGCCTTCACCTTCTCCTCATACAAAAACGGATCATTCCCGCGCACAAGCCCCGCTGGTGTCAAGTAATTGCTACAAATTTTTTGAACTTTTTACCTTATTTTTTCTTGATAATTCGTCGGCAGGTGTTACATTATTGTCACACCTTCGGGGCGCTTCCATCCCCTTTATGAAATTTTTTCAAACTATTTGAACTAATCAGCCAAAATAATCTATATGTTTTCTACACTTTGCCTACGCCACAGACTTTGACGAATCCTTTGCACTTGATTGCTATAAAGG
>CAMWLB010000296.1 GCA_947174985.1 uncultured Lachnospiraceae bacterium
TACTTACAACTCCCTGTAAATTTTGAGGCAATATGAAGGCAGCTTCCCGCAAAGGGTAAAGGTGATTAATTATGGGTAAAATAAACGGCAGGGGGGAGCAAAGAACGAGGGATTAAAGGCGGCTTCGGGAGAGTGGATTGGCTTTATAGACAGCGACGACTGGATTGCGCCCGATTTTTACCGAAAGCTGATTGCAAAGGCGGAGGAGACAGGAGCCGATGTGGCAGGCTGCGATTACAGTCTGGTGCCGGAGTATACCTTTGTGCCGGGCAAGGTGATTCAGAATAATTTTGCGGAACAGACCGGCATACTGGACAAGGAAAAGCACGGCAGGCTGATTATGCGCCCCGGCAGCATGGTGGTGAAGGTTTACCAACGTGAAGTGATACAAAAATACAGACTGGATTTCCCGTCAGGGATTTTTTATGAGGATAACTGCGCAGGCAGTCTGTGGTCCTTGTATTTTACTCACTTTGAGAGGGTAGAAGAGCCGCTGTATTTTTACTATCAGCATGGAGCCTCTACGGTGCATGTGATAACGGAAGCGAAGTGTCGCGACAGAATGGCGGCAGCAGTGCTTCTGTATGAAGAATGTGAGGCGAGAGGCTTTTTACAGGAGTACCATACGGAATTGGAGTACCGCTTTACGCAGCTTTATTTTGTAAATACGCTGTTTTCCTATATGATTGGGATGAGGGGCAGAAAGCTTGCCTTTGTGAAGGAACTGAAGAGGGGAATGTTGGAGAGATACCCTGCTTTTCAGGCAAATCCGTATTACAGGAAGCACACCGATGCAGAGGAACAGAGGATGATTGCAATGCTGATGCGGTCGGAGGTCAGGTTTTTTGTATACTATAGTCTGCTGCTTTTTTACAGAAAAGTGCGGAAGCGTATCAGCAGGAGAAAGAGGAGTTAGGAAAATGAAAACATTGGCAGTTATTACCGCAAGGGGCGGCAGTAAGAGAATACCCAGAAAAAATATCAAGCTGTTTTTAGGAAAACCGATTTTGCTTTATTCGATACAAGCGGCGCTGGATGCGGGCGTATTTGACGAGGTTATGGTGTCCACGGAGGACGAAGAAATCGCGGAACTTGCAAGAGATGCGGGAGCAAAGGTGCCTTTTTTCAGAAGCAGTGATACCGCGAATGATTATGCGACGACGGCGGATGTACTGCTTGAGGTATTGGAGCAGTATGGTGAGATGGGCGTGCAGTTTGACTATATTTGCTGTATTTACCCAACGGCGCCTTTTGTGTCGGCAGAACGGCTGAAGGAAGCAATGGAGAAGCTGACTGCGCAGGAAGCGGATGCGCTGCTGCCCGTAGTAAGGTTCAGTTTTCCGCCGCAGAGAAGTGTTGTGATGGGCGAAGACGGTTTTTTGCAGTTTAAGTGGCAGGAATATATGCTGGCAAGGTCGCAGGATTTGGAGCCTTTTTATCATGATGCAGGGCAGTTTTACTGCTTGAAGGTGGACAGCTTCCTGGCACAGAAAAAACTGGTGATGGCGAAAACGGTTCCCATGGAACTTCCGGAATCAGAGGTGCAGGACATTGATACGGAGGAAGACTGGAGGATAGCGGAGGCGAAGTATAAGGCACTGTATGGAGGCAATGACGTTTTTTCATGGCCTGAGTAAGCAATACCGCAAGGAACAGGCTGCGTTACAGCAAGCGTTCCAAGAAAAGGAGACGGGGATATGGGACAGATAAGGATTAAAGAGAGACTGATTGGGGAGGGACAGCCGGCTTATATCATTGCGGAGATGTCAGCCAACCATGCGGGCAGTATAGAGCGGGCGAAGAAAATCATTCATGCGGCGAAAGAGAGCGGGGCAGACTGTATTAAGATACAGACATATACGCCGGATACCCTTACAATTGATTGTCATAACCAATATTTTCAAGTGCAGAATGGAACATGGGAAGGCGAAAATCTGTATAGCCTTTATGGGAAGGCGTATACACCGTGGGAATGGCAGAAAGAGCTGAAGGCGGAGGCGGATAAAGTAGGAATAGACTTTTTGTCCACGCCATTTGACAGGACAGCAGTGGATTTTCTGGAAGAGCTGGGAGTAGAATTTTATAAAATAGCATCCTTCGAAATGATAGATTTGCCATTGCTTCAATACGTGGCGTCCAAGGGAAAGCCCATTATCATGTCAACGGGAATGGGAAGTCTGGAGGAAATAAAAGAAGCGGTTGAGACCATTTATCAAACAGGGAATACACAGCTTGCATTGTTGAAATGTTCCAGCGTATATCCGGCGGATCCTGCTAAGATGCATCTAAGGACAATCAGTGATATGTGCAGACGTTTTCAGATACCGATAGGGCTTTCTGACCACTCCATGGGCGCTTTAAGTGCCGCAACTGCTGTGGCAGCTGGCGCTTCTATTATAGAAAAGCATTTCTGTCTGGGACGGGAGATAGAGAACCCGGATGCTTCCTTTTCCATGACACCGGAGGAATTTAAGGAAATGGTTCAGGCTGTACGGAATGTGGAGCAGGCATTGGGTACACCGTTCTATGGGGTGAGTGAGCAGGAAGAAAGCAGCAGAGTATTCAGACGCTCTATTTTTGTGGTAAAGGATATGGTAAGGGGAGAGGCGTTTACAGAAGAAAATGTTAGAATTATCCGTCCGGGGTATGGATTAAAACCGAAATATATGAAGGATGTTCTGGGTATGAAGGCAGGGCGGAATCTGGAAAGAGGAACACCGTTAGGGTTTGGTGACATAGAGCCGGGTGCGGTCTTGTTTCTGACCAATAATGATAATACGAAGGATTTGTATGAGTGGCTGCTGGAGCAAGGGGAAAAAGTATATTGTATACAGAATAAAATAGACCTGGAGTTGATAGAGCAATTAAACCCTTCTTTTATTATCAGTTTCAATTATCGGTATCTGATTCGGAAGGAGATACTGGATTATATGAAGGGTAAGGTAATTAATCTGCATATTTCCTATCTCCCATACAATCGCGGTTCCAGTCCTAATTTTTTCAGCTTTTTGGATGACACGCCAAAAGGTGTTACCATTCATCTGATGGATGAAGGCTTGGACACAGGGGATATTCTATGTCAAAAAGAACTGTTTTTTGACGAAAATAAGGAAAGCTTTGCTTCAACCTACGACAAGCTGATGCAGGAGATAAAGCAGTTGTTTCGGGAAAAATGGGCAGAAATCAAAGAAGGACGTATTAGTCCGCAAAAGCAGGTGGGAGAAGGGACATATCACCGGATGAAAGAATTGGAAGAAATTCGGAAAAATACCCCTTTTAGCTGGGAAGATGTGATTGCAGACTACAAGAGAAGCACAAAACAATGATAGAAAGAATGGGAGCAGTATGATTTGGATAAGGGCGGATGCCAATCAGGAAATCGGAACGGGACATGTTATGAGATGCCTGTCCATTGCCGTAGAATTGCAGAAATGTAGGCAAGAAGTGCTTTTTATACTGGCGGATGATGAGGCGGCGGCGCTGCTTTCTGCGAGAGGACAAAAATATGTGGTTTTGCACACGGATTACAGCAGACTGGAAGAAGAACTGGAATTATTACTTTCTATGCTGCCAGAAAAAAGGCCGGAATTGCTTTTGATAGACAGTTACTTCGTAACGCCTCATTATTTAGGAGAGGTTGGGAAATATACACATACGGTTTATATGGATGATAAGTTTTCTTTTCCTTATCCGGTGAATGCTGTGATTAATTATAATATATATGGTGAACTGCTTCCCTACGAGGAAGAGGCGCGGCCCCGAAACCGGAAATTCTTTCTGGGTTGTGCGTATGCCCCTTTGCGGGAAGAGTTTCGGGAAATATCTTATCGGGTGGAGGAGAGTGTGAAGGATGTACTGATTACCACCGGCGGCAGCGATAAATACAATCTGGCGGGGAAGATACTTCAGTGTGCGCTTTCTGACAACGAGGGAAAGAAGCTGCAATATCATGTAGTCAGCGGCAGCTTTAATCCCTATCTGCCGGAATTAACTGCTGTTTCAGAAAAACATGTCAATGTACATATTTATCAAAATGTGCGCAATATGGCAGAACTGATGAAACAGTGTGATATTGCTGTGACGGCAGGCGGTTCCACCATGTATGAGTTGTGTGCAGTGGGAGTACCGATTGTGTGCTTTTCCTTCGTGGATAATCAGGAGAAGATTGGTGAAACCTTTGTAGAAAAAGAGCTGG
>CAMWLB010000297.1 GCA_947174985.1 uncultured Lachnospiraceae bacterium
ATTCCTTACTGGCTGTAAGGGGTATTAACCATAAATATATTGTAGTAGGAGGATTTATGGAAAATAATCATTATCTTGGCACGGAAAGGGTAGGAAAGCTGTTGGGGAAGTTTGCGATTCCGTGTATCTTTTCCCTTATCATATCATGCCTTTATAACATTGTAGACCAGATTTTTGTCGGCAATGGTGTCGGATATCTGGGCAATGCGGCGACGGGCGTTATTTTCCCGATTACTGTTGTAGGATGGGGCATGTCGCTGTTTTTCGGCGATGGTGCTGCCGCGCAATTGAGTGTATCGCTGGGACGGAATGAAACGGAGTCAATACACAGGGGAGTGGGCAATGCCGTTCTGTGTTCTTTTTTGTCCGGCATCATTATTATTGTAATCAGTTATCTTGGCGGAGATAGTTTGCTGCAGATGATTGGCGCGACAGATGCCAATCTCTCCATGGCGCATGACTACGGATTCATCATTTATGCCATGATGCCGCTTGCCATGGTACAGAATACACTTGCTTCCATTATCCGTGCAGACGGAAGCCCACGTTATGCGATGGGCGCAATGTTGGTAGGTGCAGTTATCAATATCATTGGCGACCCGCTCGCTATTTTTGTCCTGAACATGGGGATTCAGGGAGCGGCATATGCAACCATTTTAGGGCAGTTTGTAAGTTTTATCATTTGTGCTGTCTATCTGGCAAAAAGTAAAACCTTCCATATTTCGGCAGGCAGTTTCCAACTGGATTTTTCACAGTTAAAGAAAATTATGGCGCTGGGAACATCAAGTCTTTTGACCCAGTTGTCCATTGTTATCATTACTGTTATCAATAATATCCTGTTGGTGCGTTATGGTGCCGTGTCAGCCTATGGTGAGGATATTCCGCTTGCAGCTTTTGTTGTCATTATGAAGCTGTTCCAGATAGTGCTCAACATTGCAATTGGTATTGCTGCCGGTGCACAGCCCATTGTTGGGTACAATTATGGAGCGAGAAAATTTGGGCGTGTGAAGGAACTGTTGAAGCTTATTATTACATGGACAGTTGTTGTCTGTCTGGTATGTACGGTATTGTTTGAGGCAATTCCACAGGTGTTTATTCGTATGTTTGGTGCTGACGGAGAGCTTTATACACAGTTTGCAGTTATGTGCCTGCGGATTTATCTCTCTCTGATTATACTGACCTGTGTGCAGAAGGTATGTGCTATTTTCCTACAGTCCATCGGCCATGCCAAAGCAGCGGCGCCTTTGTCTGTGCTCCGTGATGTGTTCCTGATTGTACTCTCTCTGATTGTGCCGGTGTTCCTTGGCGTTACCGGTATTTTCTGGGCGGCTCCCGTAGCGGATATTCTTGCGGCTGCCATTACGGCAGTTGTCATGATTGGACTTTGGAAGCAGTTGAATGTGGCAGGCGAGAATCAGGTTTCCGAAAAACCTCTGCCGGCATATCCGACCAAGGAAGGTGCTGTCATTACGATATCCCGTGAACATGGTTCGGCCGGAAAGCGTATTGGACAATTAGTGGCAGAAGGATTGGGGATTCCCTGTTATTACAAGGAAATGATTGCCATTGCAGCACATGAAAGCGGACTTGCAGAAGAGTTTATTTCCAACCTGAACTCTGACGAAAATGCAGTGATGCGCGATTTGTATTTAAGCACAAATGCGGTGCAGGAGGCGATTACGGCTCAGGACAAGGCAATTCGCAAAATTGCCGATGCAGGTTCCTGTGTCATTGTAGGACGCTCAGCGGATTATGTACTGCGAAATCATAAAAACATAGTAAGAATATTTATTACCGCTCCGAAGGAGTACCGTATGAAAAAGGTTATGGAAATGTACGGGGATAGCCGGGAACAGGCGGAAAAGAGCATAGAGCGTTCTGATGCCGCGAGAAAATCATACTATGAGAATATTACTGATAAGAAATGGGGAGATTCCCATAATTATGAGTTGTGTGTTGACAGCTCAATTGGCGTGGAGGAGAGTGCAAATCTGATACTGTCCTATATGAAGACGGTTTCTGCATAGTAAGAAAAGATTTCCAATAAAACCGAGACAAAACAGGAAAGAAGTATTATAATAGATACCATGAAGCATAAAGCACAAAGGAATGCCGCATACGGACGATAACAAAAGTGCGGAAGGGCTGGGGGGTAGAAGATATGAATATAGAAGTGCAATGCTGTGGTGTCGTGATTCTGATATTAATATGGTATTTCTCGCTGAGACAGAAGCCTCTCGGGCTGGAATCCAAAAAGCTGTTCCTGCTGACGATGGGCATGACGTCTTTCTGTCTTGTCCTGGATATTGCTTCCGTTGTGGCAATTTGTTATCGGGAACTGATTCCTGTATTCTTGCTGGCAGTGATTTGTAAAACATATATCGTCTCTTTGATTTGGGTGGGATACTGCGGACTGATTTATTCCGGCAATGATTTTGTTGTGACAAAGGAGAGCTGGAGAAAGAAAAACAGGATATATACTGTATTTGCGCTGACAGGCACGGTACTGATATATGTTCTGCCGATTTACTATTATCATGAAGGGATGGTTGTCTATACCTACGGACCCAGCTGTATTGCCACTTACATATTTGCGCTTCTCTTTGTTTTGGCGACTGTGTATAAGGTCGGTGTGAGGGGAAAGGAGATGAACCCCAAAAGAAGAAGGGCAATTCTCATGTGGATGTTCATCTGGATTGTTGCGGCAGTGACGCAGTTTTTTAATGCAAGCTTACTGTTAGTCGGCTTTACCTCTGCGATTGGTGTGGTGATTCTGTTTTTTGAACTGGAGAATCCAGAAGCCAGCCTTGACAAAGAAACGGGCGCCTACAATGCGCATGCGCTGGGAGAGTATGCAAAGCAGTTGTACAGGAGACAGGAACCGTTTTCCGCGCTGCTGCTGGCATTAAACGACGCAGTGGTTGCTTCGGAAGAGGATAATTCTTCGCAGGTCAGTGTACTGCTTTGCAGTATGGTGCGTTATGCGGAAAAATTAAAGGACGTAAAGGTCTTTAAAACTCTGGAGCGTGAACTTATATTGATGACTGCAGATGGGGAACGGATGCAGGAAGTATTTCAGGATGTGAAGAGATATATGGAAAATATATGGAGAGAAAACAGGGGAGAGGCGCTGTCCCTGGTGTCTCCCAGCTATGTGCTTTTGCCGGATTCTTTGATGCTGCGGAATGTGGAGGAGGTTTTCCAACTGCTGCGTCATTCCAGAGTGGAAATACGGAAAGCACAGGAAGGAAATTGTATCATTCTGGATGAGGACAAGATTGCGCATTACAAAGAACGTGAGACAACAGAGGCGATGATTAAGGCGGCGCTTGCAGAAGACAGAATTGAAGTGTTCTACCAGCCTATTTATTCTACAAAGGAGCATAAATTCGTCTCGGCGGAAGCGTTGGCACGTATCCGCGACAAGGACGGGAACATTGTGCCCCCAGGGAAATTTATTCCGGTAGCGGAGAAGAGCGGGCTGATTTCCCGGATTGGTGAGCGTGTGTTTGAAAAGACTTGCACCTTTATCAAGGAAAATCAGCTGCGGGAGCGTTATGGAATTGAGTATGTAGAAGTAAATCTTTCAGTCAGGCAATGTGAGGATACCAGTCTGGCAGATACTTATATCCTGATTATGGAGAAGCATAATCTGGACCCGTCCTGTGTCAATCTGGAAATTACGGAATCTGCTTCCATACGGCTTAGAAATAACCTGCTGAAAAACATGAAGATGCTGATTGACTATGGCGTGAAATTTTCTTTGGACGATTTTGGAAATGGAGAGAGTAATCTGAACTATATTGTAGATATGCCGGTGTCCATCGTGAAATTTGACCGGGATATGAGTCAGGCTTATTTTGCAAATCAAAAAGCAAGATTTGTGATGGAGGCATCCATGCATATGATTCATGACATGGGGCTTGAAATTGTATCGGAAGGCGTGGAGACAAAGGAGCAGATGGAGGCAGTAGCCGCGCTGGGGATAGAGTATATTCAGGGCTACTATTTCTCAAAGCCTCTTCCGGCAGACGAGTTTCTGCGGTTTGTTGAGGAGGCAGATTTCTGATTGCTCGTTATGGGTTTACATAAAAAGTCTGCTGTCAGCTTACAAGAGGCTGACGGCAGACTTTTTGCATATTAGCTTTTGGGAATCCGCAGCACCTGTCCGATGTTCAGCAAATCGCTTGTCAG
>CAMWLB010000298.1 GCA_947174985.1 uncultured Lachnospiraceae bacterium
GCATCATATTGGCGACAGCGCTGATTACGGCCGTTGCCGGTATGGCGAAAAGCTTCCGCGCCAGCATGATTGTTTATGAAAAAGGGCAGAACGGCGACTATCACTACAAATTTTCAGAAGTCAGCACGGAAGACCTGAAGTATTTTGAAAATAACCGCAATATAAAAAAATTGGGATATGTATGGGAAGTTGGCTATGCGATTTTAGAGGGAAGCAAAAATCCGGATAAGCCGTATCTGTATATATGCGCCATGAATGAAGCCGGCATGGAGGCGGCCGCCCTGAAGCTGATGGAGGGACGTTTTCCCGAAAATGACAGCGAAATCCTGATTCCGCTGCACACCTATGGTAACGGCGGTGTAAAGATAGAAGTAGGAGATGTTCTGGAGCTTGAAGTGGGATGCCGTTCTACAGAGGAAGGCTACAGCCTGCATCAGAGTTCACCCTATCATGAGGAAGAGGAAGTTTTTTGTCCACAGGAGAAAAAGGAGTACACAGTAGTCGGTCTGGTGTCACGCCCTGTGATTGAGGATCGTTGGGCGCCGGGCTACACGGCTGTGACATTCTTAGAGGATGTAACCGGTCTTGACAAGCTTGACATTTATGCGACTTATACTTCCGCTGCCCTGCGCGACAGAGAGCAGATAAATGCGGGGCTGCTCGGTATTTCAGAAGATTTGTACCGCCGCTGTTATGAATCAGGCGGCAGGGTAAGTGAAGCAGAATGGGAGGAGGCAACCAGAGTGGCCGGCTATGTGCAGAGCAATATCTGGCTGTTGAAATGGGAATTGTTTCTTTTTTCCAACCGTACAATGAATGCGCTCTACGCAATGGCGGCGCTTGCCTGCGTTATCATAATAGTGGCTTCTGTGTTCTGTATCCGAAACAGCTTTATGATATCCATGACGGAAAAACTGCGTCTGTTCGGGATGCTTTCCTCCGTTGGCGCAACGAAAAAGCAGTGCAGGCGGATGGTTTATTATGAAGCTTTGTTTTTTGGCATAGTCGGCATCCCATTGGGGATTCTGAGCGGCGTTCTGGCGACGGTAGTTGTGATTAAAGTGACCAGCGGTCTGCTGGTGTCTGCCATGGGCATCGAGCTGGTTTACGCTATGTCGTATCCGACCATGGCGATAGGCGCCGTGCTGTCGGCTCTGGTTGTATTTTTCTCTGCGGGAAAGGCGGCAAGGAAGGCAGGGAAGGTATCGCCAATCAGCGCAATCCGCTCCAATACAGAGGTAAAGGTAAAGAAGAGAGAAAGACAGTCGCCAAAGTTAATTCGGAAAATATTTGGAATTGGCGGCGTCATAGCTTTTCAAAATCTCAGAAGGGCAAGAAGAAAGTACCGCACGACTGTACTGTCCATTGTGGTGAGTGTGGCGATATTCATTGGACTGAGTGCAACCATCCGGCTGGGATTTGTGAGTGCGTCTGCTTATTACGATGAATGTGACTATCAGCTTTTCGTGGAGTTGTATAGTGATGACCACTATGCACAGGCACAGCGGATAGCAGAGATGGAGGGGATTACAAAGGTCACTATTATAAAGGGCCTATATTCCTTTGGCGTACGACAGGGGGACGTAAAATTTAGTGAAGAGTATCTGGAGAAGATATTAACGCCGGATGCTGCCAGCGGAGAAGCCATATTGGGAATTCCTGTCATCTCTCTCGGCAGAACCGGTTACGAGAACTATGTAAGGGAGCTTGGGCTGTCGCCGGAGGAGATAGGGGAAAGGGCAATTCTGTTTTCCCATTATGAAGAGTACGAATATGAAGATGGCAGGGCAAAGTATATGGAGGGCAGCAGCTTCGACTACCACCCGGGCGATATCATAACGGGGGAAAGCAAGGAAGAGCTTAGCTTTGAAATTGCAATGCAGACGGATAAAAAGCCAATGGGAAGCATCTATGGTATTGGAGCATTAATTGTAAACGACGACTGGATGCTAAAGCATATGGACTATTTTCAAAAAAGTGCGCGTGTGTATATACAATGCGAGGATCCTGACGGTCTGAGTGCGGCAATCAGGGAGGAATTGGGGTTCAGTAAATTCAATATCGTAAATGAGGCGGAAGAGTATGAGAAAACGCAGTCCCTGTTTTTACTGATATCCATATTCCTGTATGGTTTTATAACGGTTATCGCATTGATTGGCATCACCAATATTTTTAACACCATTACCACCAATATGGAGCTTAGGAGCCGGGAGTTTGCCATGTTAAAATCCGTTGGGATGACGGGAAAGGAATTCAGGAGAATGATATGGCTGGAGAGTCTGTTCTGTGGAGGAAAGGCGCTGATAATCGGAATACCCATTGGAATTCTGCTGTCAGCAGGGTTTTACAGGGCGCTGGATATGAGGATGGAGATTCCATTCCGGCTGCCATATGAGAGTATTCTGATATCAATAGCGGCGGTTTTCCTGCTGTTTGCAGCCATTATGCGGTATTCCATGGGAAAAATCAACCGCAAAAACATTATCCATACGATTCAGAATGAAAATATTTAACAGAAATGAAAATGCTCAAGTGACAGCCGGATGCCGTCCGCGCTGGCATTTGCCGTTACATAGGCGGCTTTTTCAAAAAGGGATGCAGGAGAAGCGTTGCCCATGACAACGCTGTTTTTCAGGCAGGAGAGCATGGGTAAATCGTTGTTGCTGTCTCCGAAGGCATAGGCATCGTCCTTGGTGAGTCCATAGTATTGCAGGACGAACGCAATGCCGGTCGCCTTGGAATAACCGATGGGGACAAATTCGCGAAAGGTTCCGCCGCGGTCGATACAGGAAAAGTATTGGTCGCTCACTTCCCGAAAGAGTGCGAGCTGCCATGGCTCTTCATACCAGATTACAAATTTGTCACTGAAGAAATTGGGATTCTCCAAATCCTCCGGCATCGTATAATTTCTGTCAAGAAATGCCTGATACTGTCTGATTGCACCGGGGTGCCTCAAAGGGCGTGAGGTGTCGAAGCATACCTCCTTGCGGGATTCAAATAGAATGTCCACATTGGCTTTTCTTGCCTGCTCTAAAATGCGCATAATGACGGAGTGGGTCTGGGGGACATACAGAACATCCCTGCCGTCGCAGTAAATATTGGTGCCACAGCCGCAGACATAGCCGTCAAAGCCGATGCACCTGAAACGCTCCTCTACATTCTGGAAGCAGCGTCCTGTGTTGATAAACATCAGATTTCCGTTTTCTCTGGATTTTCGGATTGCATGAACTGCGCTTTCCGGTATGGAGCCGTCAAGCTCTGAGGTAAGTGTGCCGTCAATGTCAAAAAATGCGATTTTTTTCATATTCGAATTCCTTTCCTGCCTGAATGAAAACGAAGAACTGAACAAAAGTATTATAAATCGGTATCCATGCAATGTCAAAAAAAGATTTTGAAAAAAAGCTAAAAAAATTTTTTTTCATGGTATCCAATTGCCGATATGTGTGGTATAATGTCTCTAAAGAGCATTTTATCTTGCAATTATTACTATTTGCTCTAAAAATTAAAATAATTTCATCTGCAGATTGCGTAATAATGCAGGAAATCTTGCATTATTATGGAAAATCCTGCGGCATGCATAGAAAGGGAAAAGATGGATACGAAAATATTACTGGAAAACGGTACCAATGAATTAGAAGTTTTGGAGTTCACTCTCGATGACAATTCTTACGGCATTAACGTAGCCAAGATTAAAGAGATTATCAGTTACCAGCCGGTGACACCGATACCCAATGCCCACCCCAGCATAGAAGGTATCTTTATGCCTCGTGACACAATGATTACGGCGATTGATTTGAAGAACTGTCTGCAGAGAGGTGTTTCTGAGGCTGGAGGATTATTTATTGTAACCAATTTCAACAAGCTGGATATTGCTTTCCATGTAGATACTGTAGTCGGAATTCATCGTTTTTCATGGACAGAAATTATCAAGCCGGACAGCACGATATCTTCTGACAGTACAGCTTCAGGAATTGTCAAGATGGGTGATAAGCTGATTATCATTCTTGATTTCGAAAGAATTGTGTCGGATATCAATCCGGAAACAGGACTTCGGTTCGAGCAGATAGATGAGCTGGGCGAGCGTGAAAGATGCGATGTTCCTATTTTGATTGCGGAGGATTCCCCTTTCTTAAACCGTCTGATTGTGGAAGCACTGCACAAGTCGGGTTATGCAAATTTGATACATACGGCAAA
>CAMWLB010000299.1 GCA_947174985.1 uncultured Lachnospiraceae bacterium
GTTACTGTAGACGGCAAAGAGATTTTCTCTTTGAAGGATGAGGCGCTGACCATTTTTCGGCGCAGGAAAATCGGCTTTGTGTTCCAAAATTATAATCTTGTTCCGGTATTAAATGTTTATGAAAATATTATACTTCCGGTACAGCTTGACGGGATTGTACCCGATAAGGACTATATTGACAGCATTATTGAAACATTGGGAATTGAAAGCAAGTTGAACAATCTGCCAAACAATCTATCCGGCGGCCAGCAGCAGCGTGTGGCAATCGCCAGGGCGCTTGCATCCAAGCCCGCCATCATCCTTGCAGATGAGCCAACGGGAAACCTTGATTCCAAAACAAGTCAGGATGTACTGGGACTTTTGAAGGTAACCGGACAGAAGTTTGCCCAAACAATCGTCATGATTACCCACAATGAGGAAATCGCCCAGCTTGCAGACCGCATCATTCGTATTGAAGACGGCAAAATTGTAGAGCGGATGTAGGAGGTGCGGCTATGAAAGTAAAAAATAAAAGCTGTATCCGCAACCTGAGCTTTAGGCAGCTAAGGGCTGCAAAAATGCGGAATATGATTGCAATCTGTGCAATTGTACTGACAACTCTGCTCTTTGCATCACTTTTTACCATTTCCATGTCCATAAATTCCAGCTTCGAGGAATACCAGTTCCGTCAGGCAGGCGGGTATTGCCACGGAACCTTTAAGGATGTGGATGCTAAGAAAATCCAGGCGCTTTCCAATCATAAGAAGGTGAAGGCATATGGTGTGCGTACGACGTGCGGTACAATCATAGAGCCGCCCTTTGCAAAAGTGCCTGCTGAGATAAGCTGGATGGATGATAACTGTGCAAAATATTCCTACGTTTCCCTAAAGGAAGGCCATCTGCCAAAGGAAAAAAATGAAATTGCCATGGATACGCTGGCGCTTGAAAAACTGGGGATACCGGCAGAGCTTGGTGCCGAAGTACAGTTGACCTATATGATGAACAGCAAAGAAGGCGGGCAGGAAAAGGAGCGCACAGACAGTTTTATTTTAGTTGGTTTTTGGGAATACGATAAACTGTCTCCGGTGCATTACATCAATGTGTCGCAGGAATATGTAAAAGAGGTGGAGGCAGATTATGTGGCAGCGGGCGGGGTGCCTTTCCGTTCTGACATGTATGTTATGCTTGCCTCCAGTATCAATATCCGTGGCGTCATGGAGAGTATAGATACGGATCTGGGTTATCAATGGGAGGACAGGGAAGCAGATGACTGTGTCCGCATTGGTGTAAACTGGGGATATTCCGCATCTGAACTGGGTTCTTCCATAGACCCGATGATTATTCTGGCAATTGTGGTTTTTCTATTGCTTGTGATTTTTACCGGCTATTTGATTATCTATAATATATTCAGGATTTCCGTCAGCAGCGATGTGCGCTTTTACGGGCTTTTAAAGGCAATCGGTACCACACCGGGACAGTTAAAACGAATGATACGCTATCAGGCTTTGTGCCTTTCCGTTGTGGGGATTCCCATTGGCTTTTTGGGTGGTTATGGAGTCGGCAGTATTTTGACGCCGGTTGTCATGTCCACCACAACCATGGGAGAAGTTGTAAAGATTAGCGCATCTCCGGTCATTTTCCTGTTTACAGGTATATTTTCTTTGTTTACGGTACTTCTCTCCTGTAAACGCCCGGGACGGATGGCGGCGAAAATATCGCCAGTGGAAGCAGTCCGTTATACGGAATCAAAAGCTGGAAAGAAAAAGAGTCGTGCAACCAGGAGAGCATCCCTGCAGGGGATGGCATTTGCCAATCTGGGACGCAGCAGGACAAAGACGGCCCTTGTGCTGCTTTCCTTATCCTTGGCAGTCATTCTTTTAAACAGTGTGTTTGCCATAACAAAGGGCTTTGATATGGAGAAATATGTGAGCCATAATATGGTGTCTGATTTCATTGTGGGGAAAACGGATTATTTCCGGTTCCAGGCCCATACTCCGGAGGCAGGAGTGCCGGAGGATGTAATAGAGCAAATTGAACATAATATAGAGAATTCACTGGCAGGCTGCGGCTATGGAATGTTTGGCGTAGCGGACTGCTATGTGACAGAGGAGCAATGGCTGGACAGTCAATATAATCTTCCGGAAGATGTGGCGGAGGGATATCTGGCTAATTGTGAGAGACGCGGCTCACTGGTGTCATGCGGGCTGATGTTGGAGGGCTTTGATGAAGCGCTGCTTGAAAAGCTTAAGGTTGTGGAGGGGGATATTGCCCCGCTTTTAGAGAAAGACAGCCATAACATTGCCATTGCAGTCCATGTAGATGACTATGGGAATGCGTATGGGAACTATCCCCAGGTCGGAACGAAGTTTCCCATAAGCTATGTGGAAGAAGGAGCTTATTATGACAGCCGGACAGGAGAGTTTTGTGATGCGGATACCCCGGAGGAATATATGGAGTGGCGGGTTGCCAAAAGCTGTGATGTGGAATATAATGTCTGTGCTCTTGTGGCGGTTCCTTATTGTATGGGTTACCGTTTTGGCAGGGATGGCTTTGAGGCGGTACTGCCAAAAGAAATTCTGGAGAGGGACAGTCATGCAGAGCTTTATCCCATGTATTACCTGTTTGACACGCCGGATGAGGCGTCAGAGGCAGAAGCAGAAGCGTTTTTGGCAGATTATACGGCGGGGGAAAGCTCCGGTCTCATGTACGAGAGCAAAAAGACGGTGCGCGAGGACTTTGAAGGCTTTCGGAATATGTTCCTGTTACTTGGCGGCGTGTTGAGCTTTGTGGTCGGTATGGTTGGAATCCTCAATTTCTTTAATGCAATCCTCACCGGAATCCTAAGCCGTCTGAGGGAATTTGCAATGCTTCAGTCCGTGGGCATGACGGGAAAACAGTTAAAGAAGATGCTTGTATATGAAGGCATATTTTATGCTCTGGGAGCCATCGTGCTTTCTCTGGTTCTAACAGTGGCGCTGGAGCCGTTGGCAGGCCATTTGATGGAGAATATGTGGTGGTTCTTCTCCTTCCGTTTCACCCTTTTGCCAATGGCATTTATCGTACCGGTATTTCTCCTGTTTGGCATTCTTCTGCCGTTAGCGGTACATCACTTTACTGCCAAGAAATCCATTGTGGAACGGCTTCGGGAAAGCGAGTGATAAGGGCAGGCTATCCGATACACAGTGGGAGCTGGCAGCCCATAGGATAGTCTTAGAGGCCTTGGCAAAGTCGCCGGTCCTTACGCACCGTACTTTGGTGCGTTAGTACCGCTGCGTCTTTGCAGAGCGAAAGCGTGCCCCTAAGACTATCCTATGGGCTGCCAGCTCCCACGTCCTCTATAGCCACCCTAAAGCAACGCCGCCTCCATTCCAATGACCCCGCAAGGCGCAGGCGCATCCTCCTCCCATAAAACCTCGTAAAGCCTGCTCCCATATTGGATTGCCCGCATTTTATCTAACGCAGCACAAAGGGGATTGTTCTCAAAACCGCCCCAAATCAGAAGGGAAAAATCCGTGTCTGCGGCAACTGAGCGTAGAAATTTTTTACAAAGCTTTGAATCGCAGTCCTTGACATAGAGATAGGAAACAACACCGTGATTGATCATAGCGGAGGGTTTCGGAAATGCCGGATACTGAAACAGCTTTGTGGGAAATTTTGATAAAACCTTGTAGATTCCACCGTATGCGCACATTTTGTATTGTTTATATGCCTGTTGGTTACCTACAAAACAACAGGCTATGATTTCATCGTTTTTCCGCACACAGTAAAAAGTCTTTTCCCCAAATCCGGCATAGTCAGACTCTGCCGGCACAAGATTCATGGCACAAAAGTGTGTTTTCATCAGTTCATCAAATCCGGCAGGATTGTTTTTTTCAATATCAATCAACTTCTTTCCACCATGAAAGCAGTAAGTTGTGTAATGCCCAAGATATCTGTATTCGGGCATATTTTTATGCTTCTTTTCAAACATGGAAATTGCCGCCTTGTTGTCGTCAAGAATCGTGGTATAGCAAATCCGGCAGTCTGCAATTGCCTCACGCAGAAAGCCATAGGCCTTTGCAATAAAAGAAATTTTTCTCTGGTAATCAGGGTGAACTTTAAGCCCTGTCAGGTATGCGCATTTTTACAAGTTTCCATTCACATATTCCATGCGGACAAACGCGACGACCAACGCACAGATCCTGCCTGCTTCATTGTCAATG
>CAMWLB010000300.1 GCA_947174985.1 uncultured Lachnospiraceae bacterium
TGTGCCCGCTGCTGCTCATTCCATGCTCCACCTTCGCCTCCACTTCCACCAGCGAAAAGCCTTCTTCCCTTAAAAATTCTGCAAGCGCCGGTGCGGCATCCGCTGACAGCCCGGCCAGATATCTGTAATCATTGTAGCTTTCAGCCCTGAAAAAGCCGCCGGAAGAATTTGCCATATTTCCTAAATTTGCCAGATTGCATTTTGCAATCCAGTAATCCGGATGGGAAAAGGACAAAACCAGATAACAAACCGTCACCACTATCATGCTGTATTTAAAAAGCGGAAAGGACTTTTTATAAATACTCACAATAACACCTGTCAGCAAAATAAACAGGACCAACAGCGACCACAGCACAAATATCCTCAGGAAAGTCAGGTAAAAATGCTGAATATAAAGAATCATTCTGTATGCGGAGGAAGCAATCATAATATAGGTACATAATGACACAACTGTCAACATTCCCTTTAATGCTTTATTTTCCTTAAAATAGGCATGACCGACAAGTACCAGTACCAAATTGATAATGCAGACTATAAGCAGTTGGAAAAAACCCTGTCGTGCATATTCTGCGTAGGTATAGCCCTCTAGTATCATTTTTCCCAAAAACAGAAACACAATTTGAATCCCACAAAATACCAGATAAAGAACCATAATGGGAGCAAGCACTGTGATGGCAAGCACCGCTTCTGTCTGTTTTCTTTCTCTGTATTCTTCGGAAAAAGTTTTTTTACACAGATATGCCATAATACAGTAAGCCATAAAAAACATGAAAATAACTGTAAACACCACACCGAAACAATCTTCCAGCCCGGTTCCCATAAACAATTTTTCTACTATTCCATACGTTATATCGTAAAAGATGGTATCCGCACTCATCAGTAGCAGCCATATCACGCAAAAAAGCGGAATCCCAAGTGTAATACCAACCACAATATAGATAGCAATGCCGCTTCCCTTTTTCCCGCGGCTTCTCCGATGTCCCGTTAAATCCTGAAAAGGACGCGCAATTTGCCCCAGACTTCCAAACACCGCTGCAATCACATATCCGACGTATCTGCCAAAGGTCCAGTTTTCATCTTTATAAACCTGATGCAGCAGAAAACTGATTGTCAGAACCCAAACGCCTGCCTTATTCATCGCTATAATGCGTCCATCCGCGGTACAAAAGGTGGACAGTCCCAACAGCAATATACTAATCATGTAAAAAATACTGTCTTTTTTTAAGGAAATCTCTAGTTTTTTGAAACAAAAGCAGTAAAACCAGAAACTTCCTGCGAGAAAAAAAGGGTACGTGATTCCGCTGCCATTCCTGTACATGCACAGCGCATAAAAGCAGGAATACAAAATACATACCGGCCCTAATATGCCAAAATGCTTTTTCAGGTTTTCCGTCTGTTTTGTCTGTGGTCTCGGTGCCGGAAACGGCTGCCCATATACCGGCAGTCCCTGCGCCTGCTGCCCGTATACATATACAGATTGCCCATATGGCTGCTGTCCGTATACTTGTTGTCCATATGGTTGCTGTTCATATGTCTGTTGTCCATTCAGATTTTCACTCATCGCTATTGTCCTCCTCACTTTCTTCTACATATTCTAAAATATCTCCGGGCTGGCAGGAAAGCGCCTTACAGATTGCGTCCAAAGTTGAAAACCGGACCGCCTTTGCCTTATTATTCTTCAAGATTGATAAATTCGCCAGTGTAATGTCCACCTCGCCCGCCAGTTCCGTCAATCCCTTTTTGCGCTGTGCCATCACCACATCAAGATTAATTCTTATCGCCATACGGTCCTCCTAAATTGTCAAATCATTCTCCTCTTTGTAATTGACTGCCCTCTCAAAGACAAAGGCAAGTACCTTGCTGAAAAGCCCGGCAATGATAAAGACCAAAATTACCACAAGCATGGCAATCGTCATGCAAAGTAACGTACGCACCAGAGAAATCAACGCAATCATAAAGCTGTACGTTCCCATGCGTTGAAGACTTACCACATTGTCATACACAAAACAGTTGTCCGCCAGAACAGTACGAAACATCTTGCGCAGTTCACCCAAAACAGCGATTGCCAGCACACCCAGAACAAAATAAAGAATCACATATTCCGTGTAACGTGCTTCTAAATCCGGCAGGTAATTAATCAGCCACTTTGCGGAAAACGGCAATGTTACCGTCACGATAATCCCAGCAAAAAACATGAAATCCAGCAAATACTTTGTTATCCGGATAATACTCTCTTTTTTCATCCGCATCCTCCTTCCGCCGGAATTTTTCATACAAAAAATCCCGTGCTACCCATTTACATAAATACCCATAGGGCCTCTATGCACGTGAATATAGCACGGGACTTCTCGTTTGTCAATATATTTTTATTGAATTTCAATAAATTTTTATTGTTTTATATTTTTATAAATTGCATAAGCATTCTTACCACTCTGCTTTACGCTGTACATGGCTTCGTCCGCACATTCAATCACCTTCTCGTAATCATCCGCATCCCCGGGGTAAGAAGCAGCGCCGACGCTGCCACCGATATTGTGAATCTTCCCTTCCAGCTTAAAGGGCTTCTGAAACACCTGCAGACACTGATTGGCTGCGGTGTCTACAATTTTGACATTGTCGCTCTTCAGTATCACGATAAATTCATCGCCCGCAAAACGATAAGCTGTGAGAAGCTGGGTCCGCAGCGCTTTCAGCCTTGACGCCACTCCCTTTAACGCTTCATCACCAATAGAATGTCCATAGGTGTCATTAATATGCTTAAAATTATCAATATCCAGCATAATGATTGTATACGGCTGCTTTGCTGCTGCCGCTTCCATCAAATCATGCATAAATTTGGAGCGGTTCGGCAGCCCGGTCAGGAAATCGTGATTGGAAGCATCTTCCAAATAGCTCCTCGATTCCTTCAGCTCCGCCGTCAGTACTCTCTTTTTGATATTATCTACACTTGCCCATGCACATATGATAAACAACGCCACCAGTATGATTATCGCCGGAACCAGTAACTCACGGTTTCGCTCAAAAAAGGTCGGCGCATGATTTACAAAAACAGTTTCTTCCGGCAGTGCTGAAGCCTTAATGCCAAACTTCAGCATAACTGACTCATCGATGCAGTAAATATTGGGACTGTCCACAATTACATTGACTTCTTCCGTATTGCTTTTCCCACTGATGATATCAACCGCTATCTCTGCAGCAATTTTTCCGGACTGTTCCATGGAAACGATATTGCCGCCCAAAACACCATATCCGATTCCGCCTTCTACCATACGGAATGCCGGTACAGTAGAATACTGCGCAATTAGCTCTATCGCTTCTTTATTTGTATACTGCCTTCCATTGGCATCCTCCGTCATCACCACATAAATTAAAATTGTATTTTCCGGCAGATGGGAAAGCTCAAATTTTAATTTTGTTTCCGTCAGCTCAGAAGTGTTCAACTCAGAAAATTCCAAGTTCGGATATAAGGCAGCATTGTTGTAAAAATTTCTTCGTTCCGCTTCTCCGGTAAGAGAATTATCCAAAATACCTACTACTTTTTCAGCATCCGGATATATGGACAGCGCCAGCTCTATATTCTTCTGAACCGAAAGGCTTTCTATAACACCGGTAATCATCGGGTCCTTTGCAGCCTCAAGTGCAAGCGCTTCGTCGTTTACGCCTTCAAAAACCAGGGGAATCCCCGCAAACAATTCATCACGGTATTCTAATGCAAATATTAATGCAGCATCATCACCCAGAATAACTACATCGTATGGCTCTACCATTGACATGCGGTAAGCAAGTCCCTCTTTAAAAAGATACATTGCAACATCGTCATCCACTCGCTTGGTGTCCATAAATTCATAATCAACCACAATTCCATCAGAAACTCCCTGCTGGATTCCTTCGATTTGCAGCTGCACAGCATCCCAGGCATAAGAATAGGAACTGATAAACAGAATTCTTCCTGTGTTTGCACTTCCTGCCGCATATGTACTTGTGTGTAAACTCCAGAACAATCCTGCGCCGATAACAGCACATGCAAGCATGACAATGGCTGCCCACGCCGTCTTTTTGTATTTTTGCTTCATATCTTTATCCCCAATCCTTAATAATTCCCCTTACTCTCCCTCTTTGACAACCCTGCTTGTGTAGATTATATCACATATC
>CAMWLB010000301.1 GCA_947174985.1 uncultured Lachnospiraceae bacterium
ATTGATTGCGTGTCTTACCTTTTTAATTCTGGAACCGGTGTGCAGCAACTGGCTGTATCCTGAAGAGAAGCCGCAGACAGTGGTATTTCCCGAGGAGTCGGAGGAAATGGATCCTGAGGATATGCTGGTCGAGGAAGAGCAGCCTTCTCTGCAGGAAGCGTTGGAATCGGTGATTTTGGACGAGGAGCAGATTCAGAAAATACTGGATAATATACGGCTGGATGAGAAGCATTATATACAGCTTTACAGTGCAATGTCAGTTTATACGGCGGAGCTTTCTCACTCCATGGTAGCGGTTACTGGTGTGACCTCTGATGTGGACTGGTTGAACGATACTTATGAAAGTGAAGTGCAGACCTATGGTGTGGTGGTGGAAAGCAATGGCAGGGAATATTTAATCCTGACGGACAGGAATACCATAAAACAGGCGGAAAGCATTATCGTAACTTTTTCTGACGGAACGCGGGCAGGAGCTGTGATGAAGCAGGAGGATAAACAGACGGGACTTGCCATTATCTCGGTGGAGCTGTCGGATATTCCGGAAGAAACCAAAGAACTGGTGCAGAAAGCGACGTTGGGCTCTTCCAATCTGCGGAATCTGATAGGAACTCCGGTGGTGGCGCTGGGCGCTCCCATGGGGATGGTTGGCTCGGCAGGTTACGGTATGATTGTCGCCTCGGGAAGCATTATGAGCCGTGTTGACGCCAATTATAAGCTGTTGACTACGGACATATACGGCAGTCCGGATTCCGAAGGCGTGCTATTTAATATGCAGGGACAGATAGTCGGCATTATCACAAGCGACAGAGTGGATTCCGATATGAAAAATGCGGTTACGGCAATCGGTATCTCGGAGCTTCGCAAGCTGATAGAAAATATGTCAAATGGCAAAGAGCCTGTCTTTATGGGCATCAGCGGCATGGATGTGACGCCGGAGGCAAATCAGGAGATGGGCGTGCCTTATGGCGCTTACGTGAGAGAGGTTGAGATGAATTCTCCCGCCATGCTTGCAGGGATTCAGCGTGGAGATGTGATTGTGGAAATCGGCGATAGCAGCATTGAAAACTTTAACAATTATACGGCGACCCTGCTGCGGCTGGAGGCAGGTCAGACGGTAAAAGTAACCGTGCAAAGGCTTTCGCAGAACAGCTATCGGGAGATGGAAATGGAAATCACACTGGGAACGGAGGATTAAAATGAAATATATCAAGGATTATAATGACGGCGACAGAATGTCGGATATTTATCTTTGCAAGCATAAGCTTTCAGCCATGACGAAGAATGGGAAGCCTTATGAAAATGTGATTTTGCAGGACAAAACCGGCACTATCGATGCAAAGATATGGGAGCCGAACAGTGCAGGGATCGAAGAATATGACACTCTGGATTACATAGAGGTCTATGGCGAAGTGCATAATTTTCAGGGCGCGCTGCAGGTTAATGTGAGGAGAATCCGCGTGTGCAGGGAGGGCGAGTACGACCCTGCCGATTATCTGCCTGTAAGCAGTAAAAACAACGATGAAATGTATAAGGAACTGCTTCAAATGATAGATTCTGTTGCGAATCCATGGATGAATCAGTTGTTAAAGGCTTTCTTTGTGGAAGATACTGATTTTATCAAGAAATTCCGTAAATCCTCCGCGGCAAAAACCATGCATCACGGATTTGTTGGCGGTCTTTTGGAGCATACCCTGAGCGTAACGAAGCTGTGCGATTATTTTTGCACGGCTTACCCGCTGTTAAAACGGGACCTGCTTTTACCTGCCGCTATGTTTCATGATATAGGAAAAACAAGAGAAATTTCGCTTTTTCCGGAAAACGATTATACGGACGACGGACAGCTTCTCGGCCATATTATCATAGGCTGTGAAATGCTGGAGGAAAAAATACGGAATATAAAAGGCTTTCCGCCGGTGCTCGCCTCCGAGCTGAAGCACTGTATTCTGGCACACCACGGGGAATATGAGTACGGTTCTCCGAAAAAACCGGCGCTGATGGAAGCACTGGCATTAAACATGGCAGACAATACCGACGCCAAACTGGAAACCATGACAGAAATATTCGGCAGTGCCACGGATACGGGCTGGCTTGGCTATAACCGTGCGTTTGAGTCGAATTTGAGGGTGACGAGGATGGAGTAGTGTATTGAGTCTCACACCGAAAAATGCGTAGAAATGGTGATTGCAATGAATTTTAACAAAAATGATACTGTCATCGTGACAATAGAAGATATGGGAGCGGACGGGGAAGGCATCGGAAAAGTCGAAGGTTTTCCTCTGTTTATCAAAGACGCCATCATCGGTGATACAGTAGAAGCTAAAATTGTAAAAAACAAAAAGAATTATGCCTATGCAAGATTAGAGAAGGTGCTGTCACCTTCTCCTTTTCGTGTGCAGCCCGTCTGCCGGTTCCACAGACAATGCGGTGGCTGCCAGCTTCAGGCGATGAGCTATGAGCGACAGCTTATATTTAAGCAGGATAAGGTAAAAAACAATCTGCTTCGCATTGGCGGTTTTTCTGAGTCCGAGGTAGATTGTGTGATGGAGCCGATTGTGGGAATGGAAGAACCATTCCGCTACCGCAATAAAGCGCAGTATCCAATCGGCGAGGACAAGGGCGGAAATCCTGTGGCGGGTTTTTACGCAGGAAGAACCCACACCATTATTGCCAATACGGACTGCGTTTTGGGAAGAGAAGAAAACAAGGAAATACTTGACACGATTCTTGCCTATATGCGGGAATTTCATGTGCGCCCCTACGATGAAAAAAGCGGAGAAGGGCTGATTCGTCACGTGCTAATTCGCACCGGTTTTGACAGCGGGGAGATTATGGTGTGTCTGGTGTTGAATTACCGGGAGAAAGGCAACTATCTGCCGCATCAGGAAGAATTGCTGTCGCGCCTCTCTCAGATTAAAAACATGACGAGCGTGTCAGTGAGTATCAACACGGAAAAAACAAATGTCATTATGGGAAAAGAAATCCATACCCTATGGGGAAAAGACAGCATTTCAGACAGCATAAGGGTGCGGGATATGACAAAAGCGGATATGGCATTTATCGGCGAAAAACTGGAGTTTTCCATTTCTCCGCTCTCCTTTTATCAGGTAAATCCGCGTCAGACGGAAAAACTCTACAGCCTTGCACTGCAATATGCGGGGCTGACAGGGCAGGAAACAGTCTGGGATTTGTATTGTGGAATCGGCACTATTTCCCTGTTTCTGGCAACCCGCGCAAAACAGGTCTGTGGTGTGGAAGTGATTCCGCAGGCAATCGAGGACGCCAAGGAAAACGCACGCCGCAACCATATTACAAACGCAGAATTTTTCGTGGGAAAAGCGGAAGAGGTGCTTTCTGACTTTTATAATAATCCTAATGGCGGTGATGAAAATGCTGTCATGCGCCATCCCGATGTCATTGTGGTAGACCCGCCCCGTAAGGGCTGTGACGCCGCCTGCCTCGCTACCATGCTCAAAATGACTCCCGACCGTATCGTCTATGTAAGCTGCGACTCCGCCACGCTGGCGCGCGATTTACGGATACTGTGCGATGGAGGGTATGAGTTGCGGAAAGTGAGGGCGGTGGACCAATTTGGGGGGACTGTGCATGCGGAGACGGTTGTGTTGATACAAAAGAAAAACTCGTAGAAGTCCTTTATTTTAGGCACTTTGCGAAGCATTTCATGTTCACTTCGGAGGGTGAAAAAGTCCGAAATAAGCACCTCAAAAACTACTTTGATATTTCGGTGGTAGTTGATATCGGGTGTGGGAACACAAACGGAAAATAAAGGTTTTCCGCAATCAACGTGTCTATGTAGTGTACACCCTGCCATTAAAAAGCGAACTACAAAAGGGTGGGATATATAGGATTTAAGCGTATCATTAGAAACAGTGGTACGCTTTTCTTGAATATGATTTTTGAGAGCGGTAATATAAAGATATTAAAATGTAAAATGAGATTTTTAGCAACATATATTTGGGTTTTGTATTTTAATATTGGACAAAAGGAGTAGGAGGATATGTTTGAATTAAATAATAAAGATAGAAAAAAGATAGATGCATGTTATCAATCTTTACAGAATTACTATCTAAAAAACAATAAAAAGAAATTGGACTTTGATGATAAGCCATTTA
>CAMWLB010000302.1 GCA_947174985.1 uncultured Lachnospiraceae bacterium
CGCTTGATAAGGCGGGGATATCAATTCCGTTTCCGCAATTGGATATTCACCAGAAGAATCCATAAATATTTTAAAAAATATAGTTGCATTTTCGGGGGTTACCGATTATAATAATAAATGTTGTGACCGACATCGGTCACGTGCTGAAATAGCTCAGTTGGTAGAGCACTTCACTCGTAATGAAGGGGTCGAGGGTTCAAGTCCCTTTTTCAGCTCTTTCTTATTTCCCCGAAAACCGTTTGCGGCGGTGTTTCGGGTTTTTTTGTTTTAGTACAATAAGAAAATTTTGATAGGAGGAAGAGAAATGTATTGTACAAAGTGTGGAAGAGAAAACGAGGAAGGGGTAAAATTCTGCAGCCATTGCGGTGCCATGATGGAAGCGCCTTCCTTGCAGAGCGGACCGCCGGATGTGCCGGAGCAGTCTGAAGTATTCGCGCAGCCGGAGACAGCAGAGCAGCCTGAAGTATCCGTACAGCCTGAAGCATCAGAGCAGCCTGAAGTATCTGTACAGCCTGAAGCATCCGTGCAGCCGGAGACGCCAGAACAATCGGAAACTCAGGAACAGCCAAAGGCTACGGAACAGCCTTGGATGACATCCCAGCCCAATGTAGTGGAGCAGTCCTGGATGGGAGGACAGACTGTGGGTGCAGCAACTGTGCAGATGCCGAATGTAGCCCAGATTAATGTGCCCCCTGTGCAGATGCCGCAGGCAGCGCAGACCAATGTGCCTCCTGTGCAGATGGGGCAGATGCCGCCGATGCAGGGACAGGCGCCTATGCAGGGTGGACAGATGCCGCCGATGGCAGGCTCCATGCAGAGTGGACAGATGCCGCAGGTGGGACAGCCCCCCGTACAGAACGGACAAATGCCGCCGATGGGACAGGTACCCATGCAGGGCGGACAGGTGCCGCCGATGGGACAGATGCCTATGCAGGGCGGACAAATGCCGCCGATGGGACAGATGCCCATGCAGGGTGGACAGGTGCCGCCTATGAATGGACAGAGACCTTCTATGCCTTACTCGGCAGTGCCTCCTGCAAATCCGATGCAGAAGAAAGGAAACGGCGCTGTAAAAGTGATTTTGGGCATTATTATTGCACTGCTTGTTGTAGGCATCGGTGCTGTGGCGTTTTTGTTTGTCAACAAGAATTCACAGGAAAAGAAACTGCAGAATCAGCTTGGGACGGCAGCAGGTTATATGGCGGATGGTTCGTATGAAGAAGCTATCGCCGCATATCTGGAGATTCTGGAAAAGAATCCGGAGAACAGCGAGGCCATTGACGGGCTGACTGATACTTACATTAAGTGGGCGGAGCGTTACGCGAAGGATGAAAACTACGAAGAAGCAATTTCCATCCTGCAGGGTGCAGACGACCATGCAAAGAGTAAGACGATTAAAAAGAAAATCAGTGAATATGAGGATGCGCTGGCAGCAATGAATCAGAAGGGCTTCACGGACGCCGATTTGGTATTCCGGAAGGACACTTACGAGCTTACTATAGAACTTAACCATGCGTTTATTGTGCGTCCCAGTGGAAGCTACTATACTTCTTATGCAGATGCCTCTTATGATTATGACGAATATGGAGAATATGAGACAAACAGAGGTTTAAAGCTTGGAGATTCTCTTGAGGACTATTTGAAGCTCTATGAGGTAGAGCAGGGTTATTCGGCATGGGAGCTTTACAGCGGCGACAACAATGAGTACACAAGCTTTGCAGCGTACGAAGGCCAGCTTCCTTCGGATATGTATGAAAGCTACAACAATGTGTGGCTGGATATCGGTTTCAGCAAGGAAAACGGCGAGTGGAGAGCCTTGACAGACGTGGAAATCAAAGAGACCTGGTTCTGTGACGCGCCGCTGTATGATTATGAAGAAGTAGTGATATTTGCTGTAAACTTTGATAAACAGGGAGAGGTAAGCGGTCTTTCTCTTGAACATTTCACCTATGATGAAGGCTGGGTAGAATGGCAGGCATGGGATGATGGTTCCGGCAGTGGTAGTGGCGATAATGGAAATGGTGATTTCGGCTATACCGGAAATAAGGAAGAGTTTACGGATGAGGATTTATATTTCAACAACGGGACCGACTGGGTTGAAGTTTCTCTGAATCACTCTTTTATCGTGTATTCAAATGGAAGCCAGATACTTTCCTATGCAGATGCAGATTATGCGACATCAGAAGACCTTTATAAAACGAACAGAGGACTTGAAATCGGCATGCAGCTGGAGGACTACAGGGAATTATACTCTGTGGAGCCGGGTTACGCCGTTTGGGAATTGTTCAGAGGCGAAAACAACGAGTATACAAGTTTTGCAGAGTATACCGGACAATCTCCGGCGGATATGTACGACGGAACCTACAACAATGCATGGCTGGATATTGGCTTCTGCAAGGAAAACGGCGAGTGGAGAGCGATGCTGGATTATGAGGTAAGAGATACTTGGTTCTGTGATGCAGATTTGGATGATTATGAAGAGGTAGTGGTTTTTGCAGTAAATCTGGATCAATGGGGAGAAGTACGCGGACTGTCCCTTGAGCATTTTTCTTATGATGACGGCTGGGTAGACTGGCAGGGATGGGCAAATTAAATTGATGTATGTAGCCGGGCTCATATTTTATGAGTCCGGTTTTTACGTGGATAAAATTGTTACATTTTTTTCTTGTAATAATGCTCGCCCCACTGAATAATCTGATACAGTCCCATGGCGATGATGCAGAGCAGAATGATGGAGGTAATCACCATATGCATCTGGAAAACCTGCGAACCGTAAATAATCAGGTATCCAAGCCCTCTTCTTGCGGCGAGAAATTCACCGATGATAACACCAACAAGGGCGAGGCCGATATTTACCTTCATCGTGCTCAGAATGGTAGGAATACTGCCTGGAAGGATAACCTTAAAGAAAGCGTTCCATTTGCTGCCGCCCAGCGTATAAATCAAAGTGATTTTTTCGCTGTCTACCTGCTTAAAGCCGGTGTAAAGGCTTATGATGGAGCCAAATATGGCAACAGATGCGCCGGCAACAATAATGGTAGTGGTACCGGTGCCGAGCCATACGATAAAAAGAGGCGCAAGCGCGGATTTCGGCAGACTGTTTAATATGACAAGGTACGGCTCTGCTATTTCCGAGATACCGGAAGAATACCAGAGCAGGGTTGCCGCCGCCATACCGATAAGGATGACAAGAAAAAAGCTGATCAGAGTTTCGGCGAGCGTGACGCCTATATGCAGAAACAGGGCTTTTTTTGTCACCAGTTCAAGGAAGCAGCGTACAACTCTTGAGGGACTGGAGAAAAAAAAGGTGTCTATCCAGCCTAAATCTGCGGCGGTTTCCCATAAGGTTAAAAATAAAACAAAAATCAAAATACGGCAGAAGGATATTTTATTGTGATAGTGTCTGTGCGCTCTGACAAAGGCTTCCTGCCGTGTCAGTTCCTTTGCGGGAGCAGCGTTATATTTTTTCATCGGACAGCGCCTCCCATAGAAGATTGAAGTAGTATTGGAATTCCGGAGCATTTCTGGACGCCAGCGGAGAATCGTCGGGCGGGGAAAGCCTGATAGGAACTTCGAATTTTACAGTGGCAGGACGGCGGCTCAATATAATAATCCTGTCCGCCAGACTGATGGCCTCTGATAAATCGTGGGTAATCAGCAGCGCTGTTTTGCCAGTTTTCCTTATAATCCGGCAGATATCGGAAGAAACCGTGAGCCGCGTTTGGTAATCCAGCGCACTGAAAGGTTCGTCTAAAAGCAGAAGCCCGGGATTTAATGCGAGGGTCCGTATGAGTGCTGCGCGCTGCTTCATGCCGCCGGATAGTTCAGAGGGTTTCTTGTCCTTAAATTTGTATAAGTCATAATCCTTCATGAGCTGCAGTACCCTGTCCGTATTTTCCGGTGTAAGCATCTTGTTTATTTCCAGTCCGAGAATGGCATTTTGATATACCGTCCGCCATTCAAGAAGATGGTCTCTTTGCAGCATGTAGCCTATTTTCGGATAATGTAAGGAACCATCCGGGTTGTGAAAAATAATGGTGCCCTCCTCAGGGGAAAGCAAGCCCGCGATGATGGAGAGCAGGGTTGATT
>CAMWLB010000303.1 GCA_947174985.1 uncultured Lachnospiraceae bacterium
CCATAGAGGTCAGTCTTACCCTTTCCATTTTTCTTTCCTTCCTTTCCCTGAATTCCAGCGGTTTATCCTTTCACGCCGCCCTCTGTTGTGCCTTTTTTCATCAGAAATTCGCTGAAAGCATACATAATCACAACCGGAACAGAGGTCACAAGCGCCGCTGCCATCATGCGTCCCCAGATATAATCAGGACGGTTAAACAGAGAGTTTAATCCGATTGGCAGCGTAAACAAATCGGAGGAACTCAAAAATATGGTTGCATATAAAAAGTCGTTCCATGCAATCATAAACGCATACACGAACACCGATACGATACCCGATACGGAAATGGGTATGACGATGTAAAAAATACTTTGTACATAATTCAGACCGTCAATTTTTCCTGCCTCTTCAATTTCCTGCGGAATTGTGTCAAAAAAGCCCTTCAGCATATAAACCGATGTCGGAAGCGTCTGCACCACCATAATAATGATGAGTGCTTCTCTGTGATTGTACAGTCCCACTGAAGAAAGCAGCCTATAGAGAGGCACAATCAACAGAATACCAGAAAACATATAGACACAGTAAAAGCTGTTGCTGATTGTCGTTCTTCCCGGAAATCTGAGCTTAGAGAGCGCATAACCCGCCATAATACCAAAAACAAGGGAAATCGACGCCGCTAATACAGATACATAAAGACTGTTTTTGAAATATTTCAAAAAAGGAAAAATATTGGCGTTAAAAATATCCCTGTAATGCTCCAACGTGTAGGCTTTGGGTAATATGGTCGGAGGCACCTGAATTGCCTCCTTTGCAGATTTCAGGGATACGGTAACCATGAAAAAGAAGGGAATCAGAATGACAGCCATCAGCAATAAAATTCCTGCATAGAAAAATATGCCGCGCAGAATTTTTTTCTTCTTTTTACTCATACTTAAACACCTTCTTTCTCACCAACATGATGAAGCTGAAAATAATAGCGAACAACAGAATGGATATTGCAGCCGCTTTTCCCATATCCCGCATGGAAAATGCATTCTCATACAGATATACGCTGATAGTCTTAACCTGCCCGCTCAAAAGTGCGACCTCCGTATACATATAAAATACCCATATGGTACGCAGCGTCACAACCGTTGCCAGTACCGGCTTTATTTCCTGAAGCGTAATCACCTTAAATTTCTGCCATCCATTTGCGCCGTCCACATCAGCAGCCTCGTACAGTGTCCTGTCGATTGTCTGCAGTATCGCATAGAAAGACATAAATGCATAAGGAAAAAATTTCCACACACAGAACAATACCACAAGTGCAAACGCGCTTGCCGGCCGGTCAAACCAAAGCGGTGCCCGTTCAAACACATGCAAGACATCCACAAACAAATAATTGACAATGCCATAGGTGTTATTAAACATATATTTCCATGCAAAAATCAGGGATACGGAAGGCACAATATAAGGAAGCAGCAGCAGCGCCTTAACCAGCTTCTTTCCAAAAAAGCGGCGATTTAAGAGGATAGCCACAGCCAGTCCCACAGCCGTGCTTAAAAAAACCACAAGCAAGGTAAAAAACACTGTCACGCCAAGCGCCCTATAGAACGACGGATCCGTCAGCGTCTTAACAAAATTTCCAATGCCGACAGACTGCATGGGCTTTCTTGGGTTTACCGGCACTTTGTGAAAGCTGATGATAAAGTTATAAACCATAGGGTAGCCTATCAGCAATACAATCAGCAATATACTGGGCGCTATAAATAGAAGCCCTGCTATTCTTTCCTTTTTTTTGTTCATTCCATCGCTCCTTACTAAACGGGGCTGTGGCACTGCACAGCCCCATATAAGTCTCTTAGATTTTCCTTTTTATTATTGGGAAATCAATTCCTCAATCTGTTTTTGTGTTTCTGCTGCGACAGTCGCCGGGTCCTTATCATTTACAGTAATATCATAGATTGCCCGTGCAATCACATTGGAACTCGTCACATTACCCATGCTCACAAAATTTTTGCCGTCTACAATACCAAAGAGGGAGATACTTCCAAATGCTGCTGAAATTTCCGGTGAAAGTGCTTCAAAACCTTTGATAACCTCATTGTCAAGGTAAGCAGGGTCGCTCGCTACTGCAGGCATAACCGGCTGCTGTCCTCCGGGTGCCATATGAAGCCATTCTATATTGTTTTCCTTTTCCACCAAAAACTTCACAAAAAGGATTGCCGCTTCTCTCTCATCCTCACTTAAACCGTCAGAAATGGAAAGCATACCAACACTGCCGTAAGATGCGCTGTTTTCGTTCGTCACCAATGCAAAGCCGAAGTCGTCCATCATACCTGCATTAATCAAATCCTTCAAAATGTAGGTAGAGTAAATTCCCATGGGTACGGAACCGTTCAACATAGCGTCCTTTACCTCAGTCGTACCATTGGAACCTTGAATGGAGTACTGATACAGTTCCTTATAAAAAGTCAACGCTTCTACCATTTTATCGGAAGCAAAATCCGCTTCGCCATCCGCGTTTAATGCATTTGCTCCGACTGACAGTGCAAACTGTGAAAAGCTCTGCTCTGAGAACGAGCCGTCCACTGTGGGCAGTGCAATACCGTATTTCTTATTGTCCGGGTCATGGAATGCTTTTGCCGCTGTGAGAATGTTGTCCCATGTGTCGGGAGCAGCAAGTCCCTTTTCCTCAAAAGCAGTCTTGTTGTACCAGATTCCCTGTACCCAGCCGCCAACAGGCACACCGATAAAGTTCTGTCCGTCTTCCGTGGTATTAATCTTTAAAATAGCGTCATAATACTCGCCGTCTTTTGCCTCGATTACTTCACGAATAGCTTCCAAATCTGCAAGTTCATTTCCTACCAGCCATTTTGCACGGTTCTGGTTGACTTCCAACACTGCCGGCATACCGCCGCCTGCAAAAGCCGTCAGCTTGGTATCATAAGCGGAATCGCCGTCTGTAGGCACCTGTTCTACGGTAATCCAGGAATACTCCTCTTCAAACTTGTCAATAAGCCCCTGAATCACCTGCTGGCGTTCCTCTTCCACCATGCTGTGCATAAACTGAATCGTAACAGGATTTTTATCCTTTGCATCATCCTTTTCATCAGGAGTTGACGCAGGCGTGCTCTCTGTTGTCGGCGGTACGGACTGCTGTCCGTCATCGGTTTTTCCTTTATCACCGCATGCCGCAAGGCTAAGTGTCATTGCTGCCGCTAAGATTGCCGCCAATGCTTTTTTCGTCTTTTTCATAACTTTTCCTTCCTTTCTTTTTCTTTATGGGGTTAGGTTTAGTATAATGAAGCTCTTCCCTTTTGATGGGTAAAAGCAAACATCCTTATATTGCTATCCATTTAAAGCTGAATGGAGCAATTTCTACGCTGCCATCCACTTTTTTACCAGTAAACAAATCCACGCCCTTTGTATCTGCTCTTTCTATTTTCTTTTCCGAAAAATTGTGAAGGCAGAGCACGGTTTTTGTTTTTCCGGTTCTGACATAGGAAAACAGTTCTTTCTGCTCCTTTAAAACGGTCTGGCCTGCATGTGTATCAAAGGCATCACATCCCTTTCTGACGCGTATCAGTTTTTCCATTTCCTTTCTGATTTGTGCCTGTCTGTTTTCAGTATCTGCAAGTTCCTCCATCAGATTCTCATACATAAACTTTTTTCTGTTTATGCTTCTGTTCATTCCTGTTTTTTGAACACCTTCCTTATCATTTTCTACGCCAAGATAGGAATTTATATAGACAGCGGCGTCCCCCTGCATGCCGAGCAGAACGCTGTGCGCATTCAGGTATCTGCACTTTGCCGTCTCAAAATCAAAGTCTTCCTTCACAGCCGAGAAATACGATACATTCACTTCATATGCGCTTTTAGAACCATCCGTGTTTTCCTTGTAGGAAACCAAAGCTCCTGATTTTTCCTGTAAATGCGCAATCAGAGCAGCAATTTCCTCCTCCGGAACGATACTCCTGATTGGATTTACACCGATTCCATCATGGGAAGCTAAAAAGTTAAAAAAGCTTGTCTTATCAGAAGGAAGGGATAACTTTGAAGCCCAGTCGGACAATTTTCCCGCATCCTGCCTATAAAAACTGTAGAGCACCAGCATGGGCAGCGG
>CAMWLB010000304.1 GCA_947174985.1 uncultured Lachnospiraceae bacterium
AGGGCTGCCAGGGGGTGCTGCAGCAGTACATATTTTATTATGAACTGGCCGGAGGAATGCAGGGAGAAAGGGGACAAAAATGAGCAAATACAACGTGCTTTGGGAATATGTGAAAAACAGCGGTGTCGCTTCCCTTCTGCTGACCTTCGCGGAGATAGAAGAGATCACTGGAATACCTATTGACCATTCTTTCTTGAAATATAAAAAGGAATTAGCGGAATACGGATATCAGGTGGGAAAGATTTCTATGAAGGCGCAGACAGTCAGCTTTCAACGAATTATTTAAGGATAAATGAAAGCGGGAGAATTTGTTTGCGTTTGAATTGACAAATCTTGTAAAATGTCATATACTGGCATTACAACGGATAGAGAAAACAGCAGATTCGCATCTATGGGTGCAGGATCTATGTTTTCTTTTTTTGTTTATAAGCAATATATGTGAATGGAGATTTTGTCACTCATTATAGCGTTTCCAGAGTGCGGAGAAGGAGAGGAGAGGTTAAATGAAAGAAAAAACATTGCGGAGCATTTTTAGTCATCTGCCAACAGAGCAGGAACTACTGGGCAGGATCGAGGAAAGAGAGGACCTACGAGAAATATTTGATACATGGACTGACGAGCAACAACAGGAATATCTTGACAGGTGTACTGGTAAAAAAGGATTCAATATTTTGTACGATGCATATTTCAAGGAAGTGATGAATCCCGAATATGACTCATCCAGGCTGGAGTCCCTTTTGGAGGTAGTCATAGGCGAAAGGGTACGAATTTTAAAGTTGCTACCCAATGACAGTGTACGTCTGGAGGATGAAAATACATTGCTGGTGACAGATATTATCGTGGAACTTGCGGATGGTTCCATAGCCAATGTCGAGGTGCAGAAGATCGGTTATAGATTCACAGGGCCGTGCTATTCCTGTTATCTGGCTGACATGATGCTGCGACAGTACAAGAGAATTCGAGCCAGGAAGAAAAAGGGTTTTTCATATGGAGATATCAAAAAGGTATATTTGATCGTACTCTATGAGACAAGCCCAAGGGCTTTACGGACTATGCCGGATACATATCTGCACCGCTCTCGACATGTTTTCGATACGGGACTGGATATGGATTTATTGCAGAGATGTGTTTTGGTGCCACTTGACATTTTCAAGGAAACCATGCAAAATAAACCTATCAGGACATTACTGGAGGCATGGTTAACGTTTCTGGGGGAGGACAGCCCGCAACGTCTGACGGAACTGTTCAAGGCGTTTCCGCAATTTATAGCAATGTATGAGACGCTGTATGGTATGAATAAGGACATGGTGAGTGCAATGGGATTTTTTTCGGAAGAGCTTCGGATAATGGATCGAAATACTGTGAAATATATGATTGATGAGATGGATGATGAGATCAAGCGCCTGGAGGAGGTAAAGAACCAATTGGAAGGAGAGAAACTTCAGTGGGAGAGCGAGAGGGCTCAGCTGGAAGCCCAGAGTATTCAGTACCAGACCCAAATTGCAGAATTGTTGGCCGAGGTGCAAAGGCTCAAAGTCAATCAGCCATGAATTCAATGAGAAGAGAGAAGATTGAAACGGGCAGGCCATATATGCACATATGTATATGTGATGACGAGCCGCAGATGCTGTCAAATATTGCAAAAAAGGTTATGGAATGTCTGCCGGACAGTGACGTTCGGACCTTCTCCTCCGGTCGGGACCTTCTTCTATGTCTGAAAACAGAGCCGTGCGATATCCTGCTGCTTGACATTGACATGCCGGATATAACCGGATTGGAAATAGCCCGGCATCTTGCGCCGGGGGAGAAACGGCCGCTCCTCTTGTTTGTGACAAGCCATGACGAACTGGTCTACGACAGTTTTCAGTACCATCCTTTTGCTTTCCTGCGCAAAACTTGTTTTGACAGGGAGATTGTGGCTGCCCTGACGGACTGCTTACAGGAACTGGAACACCGGGAAAGGCATTTTTGTTTCCGGTCGGAAGGAAACCAGGTACGTCTTTGGATCTCAGATATTTTGTACTTTGAAGCCGAAGGCAACTACCTGAAACTGTTTGCGAAAACAGGACAGTATCGTTTCCGAAGCACGATTACCTCTGTGGAAAATACATTGACGAACTGTGGTTTTATTCGAATCCACAAAGGCTTTTTGATTAACCAGGCGGCGGTCAGACTTCTTAACGCAGAGAAAGCGGAGCTTGCTGATGGTACTGCGCTCCCTATCGGCAAGAGCTATGCAAAAACGGCAAGAGAACAGCTTTTGAGGTATATGAGAACATGAGACAGTATTGTCAATTACGAAAAGAACTGGCTAAGCAGGAGGAGAAATACCTGCGGCTTCTGGAGCAAAAGTCTGAATTAGAGTATCGGCTTTCCAGCCAAAGCGAAGAAACGGCATACTTCAGACAACAGGAAAGCGACATCCGCTCTTTGCACCAAAGTGTGCGCCAATTAAAACATGACATGAAAAATCATCTCATGGTGATTGCATCTTATCTGAACAGTGGAGAGTATGAGACGGCAAAAACATATACTTCAGAGATATTGGACAAACTTAACACGATACACAGCTATATTGAAACCGGAAATTCCCTGTTGAACCATATTTTGAATGAGAAACTGGAGCTCGCCAGAAACTGCGGGATTGCTGTCAGGGCGGAGATCGAAAATCTTTCCTTTTCCAGAATGCGCAGCATTGACTTTTCTGCGCTGCTTACCAATCTTCTGGACAATTCCATCGAAGCGAGCAAAAACGAACCTGCCGGAGAACTGCTTCTTCACATATTTCAGGAACGAGGCTATGACGCAGTCAGTATAAAGAACAAGATCGGGAGATCGGTTTTGGCGGAAAATCCTGGGTTACACTCCACAAAGGAAGATCAGGAACTGCATGGAATCGGCATTTCACAGATAAAGGAAATCGTCACCGCCTATGACGGCATCTATGATTTTTATGAGAAGGAAGGTTACTTCTGTTCCTGTGTGTTTATCCCACAATAGGCATTGTTTATCCCATCCCCTTGCATTTATCAAGTTCTTGGGGTATTTTGTTAGTGAGGAAAGGTCAATGATTTTTTTTGAGCATGTTTGTAAATTTATTTTATCGGATGTAAACATCCATGTTCCGCAGGGAACTTTACTGGGCCTTATTGGTTCTTCCGGCTCCGGTAAAACCACCTTTTTAAAGTTGGCATGCGGCTTGTTACAGCCGGCATCGGGATGTGTTCACACCATGCGTCTGATTCCAGAGAAGAACCGACAGAAGCTGGGAAGCATGACAGGAGCTTTCTTTGCCGATACTCCGTTTTTTCGGGAGACAGATACGGTGGAAAGCAATTTCAGGGATCTCAAAATAGCCTACCGGATGCGGGACGATATCTTTGAAAGAGAATATACTGCGCTTGGAGAGCGGTTGGGTTTTCATTCTTTTGTAAATGAACCGGTGAAACAGCTTTCTCTCGGACAGAGGCGCCGCGCGGAACTCGGCGCCCTTCTTCTGCTTCGTCCAAAACTCCTACTGTTAGACGAACCGTCCGAAGGTCTGGACCAGACGGCCAGGGACAGTCTGCGGGAACTTCTTATCGAGCGGCAGACGGAGGGAACAACTATTGTCATAAGCTCTCATAACATGGAGGATATTTCCGAACTCTGCGAGAGAATTGTCCTTTTAGAGCACGGAATTATACGCTATTACGGAGACAAAGATCTTTTATTAAAGCGATTTGCGCCTGATGAAGTGATGGAAATCAGTTTTTCAGGGAAACTTCCCGATCTGGAAGACCTGCCGCTCAGACACTACTCCCTGCATCAAAATAAACTGAAAATGACCTATAACTCCAATTATGTCACTTCCGCAGAACTGCTCCGCCATATTTTGGCGCAGACCACGGTTACTGCGGTAACCACACATAAATCCGGGCTTTCGGACGCAATCAACAAAAAGCAAGAGTAAATTTTTTTGCTGGGCAGGTGAAGTCGCGAAGGCACACGAGAGGAACTTTCATGAGTGCATTTTCGA
>CAMWLB010000305.1 GCA_947174985.1 uncultured Lachnospiraceae bacterium
TTATCTAAACTATCCTCTTCGTAGGCATCGTCAGATGTGTATAATAGACCTCTTGAAGACCAGGTGATGAAGAGTGTTACTGTTGATTGCTTTGGCGTAGAATATCCTGAACCCGAAAAACTTTAAACTTACCATAATGTGAGAGTGTCACAAACAAAATTGTAGTTACTATGCGACACTCTCACATTATGCTGTGCTGATTCTGACCACTATAAAGAAATCGTCTTACTTCCATAATCAAATCATCCGGATTATCATTAATTATCGCATAATAAATTATGTAGTTATCCACATAAATACGGTAATAGGTGTACTTTCTTTCCCTAATGGAATAATATGGTTCAAAATATTCCGCCACAGGAAGCCGTTCTAATATCGCCGCTTCTACTTTATCAAGCAAATCGTTTGCCGCTTTTGGATTTTTTAACATTTCAGCAATATAGGTTACTTTCTCATCAAGGTCTTCATAAAAAAGCGGCAGATAACTTAACCTGTATTTTTTATTGTTCATTTATTTTCCTCCGCAAATTTCCAAAAACTTCCTCATGTGTTAGTCTTTTATTATCTTCGTTTGCAGCTTTGTCTGCTTCATCCAGTGCTGTTTCCACGCCTTCAGTCAGTCGCGAATACATATCAAGACTCAGCACCACCATTGCGCCATATCCGTTTTTGGTAAGGTATACAGGTTCTCCATTATTTACGATTTTTTCAATATCAGGAAATTTATTTCTCAAATCTGAAACTGGTCTAATCTGAATCATACTCGTTTACTCCTTATCTGAATTTTATCATGATTTTAACATTTCCTTCATTGTATCTGATTACTCATAAAAATACAATAAAAATATCACTTTTTTACTTTTCACAGTTCCGTTCATATTTTGTTTACAATTAATTCAAGGAAACTTCACCATGAAAACATTGTTTAGACACTTCTTTTTCCTATACTATAACCATAAGATACAAACAAATTTCTAATTGCCAACAACAGTATTTAGATACATTAAATAACTTTTTCATAATAAATGCCAGGCAAAGCCATTTGCCTGGCATCCTCCCTTTTTAAGGGTATTTATTTTTTTTATGCCTTGCCTACGGAACCAAAAAGCTCCATTTTTTCTTTTACGGTTTCCTTGATGGCTGCAGCACCGGGCGCTAGAAGCTTACGAGGGTCGAAGCCCTTGCCTTCCAAATCCTTGCCTGCCTCGATGTACTTGCGGGTTGCGTCCGCAAAAGCAAGCTGGCACTCGGTATTTACATTAATCTTTGCAACACCAAGAGAGATTGCTTTCTTAATCATATCTGCCGGAATACCTGTACCGCCGTGAAGCACCAGGGGAAGTTCTCCTGTCTTCTGCTGTACGGCATCCAAAGTCTCAAAGCTTAAGCCCTTCCAGTTCTCCGGATATTTGCCGTGAATATTGCCGATACCTGCAGCGAGGAAATCCACGCCCAAATCAGCGATTGCCTTGCACTCGTCGGGATCTGCGCACTCACCCATGCCTACAACGCCGTCCTCTTCGCCGCCAATGGAACCAACCTCTGCCTCGATGGACAGTCCCTTTTCATGTGCGTCTGCTACAAGCTTCGTGGTCTTCTCTACGTTTTCCGCTATCGGATAGTGAGAACCGTCAAACATAATGGAAGAGAAGCCTGCTTCGATGCATTTATAGCAGCCTTCAAAAGAACCATGATCCAGATGCAGCGCTACGGGAACCGTAATATTCATATCCTGCATCAAGCCGTTTACCATGCCAACTACCGCATGATAACCGCCCATGTACTTGCCTGCGCCCTCGGATACGCCGAGAATAACAGGGGAATTTAATTCCTGTGCTGTAGAAAGAATGGATTTGGTCCATTCCAGATTATTGATATTGAACTGGCCTACTGCATAGTGGCCTGCCTTTGCTTTTTTAAGCATTTCTGTTGCTGATACTAGCATGACTGACACCTCCATATTTTTACTCTTGCGTCTATTCTACCCCATTTCACCCAAAAATGGAATACGTTTGTTAAATAATTATCTACTTTATTACAGCAAACGGTGTAGAAAAAGCTTACTTTTTAGAGGGAACCATAATACACATCGCCTGCTTGTAATCCTCTATCACCACCTCCCTGTGCTCACCGCCGAATTCTCCGTCCAGCGTCCACGCCACATTTTCTTCTGACTCCACCTGCAGCCTGGCAGTTTTAAACCAGTAAATCAATTCGTTTTCCATACTGCGGTCCACCAGGGAAGTGATAAGACGGTTTAAGTCTGCTACATTGGCGGGGCGTCTGACCAAAGTAACTTCCAGTTCGCCATCATTTAATTCCACATTTTTGCCGGTAATCCGCTTAAAACCGCCCACCGACACAGAGTTTGTCACCATGCCAAACAGAAAGTCTCCTTCTATCACAGTATCTTCATACATAAAACGCATTTTGTAGGACTTCACTGCGGCAAGACGTTTCATTCCCTCCAAAATATATGCCATATGTCCGAGCATATTTTTCATTTCCTGTTCCGTGCCGTAAGATACGTCCGTAAACATACCAAACGCCGCCACATAGACAAACACGTCCCGGTTAAAGGCGCCAATGTCGCAGTGAAAGGCTTCCCCATCCACCACCGCCTGTGCTGCTCTCTGCATATTCTTCGGAATTTTCAGGCTGTTTGCAAAATCATTGGTACTGCCCGCTGGTATATACCCTATTGGCACGGAACGTCCGCTCTTTACCATACCGGTTACTACTTCATCCAATGTGCCGTCTCCGCCGCTGCACACCAAGATATCATAGATATCCTCACGTTCTTCCACGATACGCTGTGCATCGCCCTTGCTCTGGGTGATATGAGCAGTCACCTCATATCCGCCCTTTATAAAAATGTCTATAATTGCCAGAAGCTGGTTTTTAATCTGCGCCTTTCCCGCTTTGGGATTAATAAGAAACAACATTCGTTTCTCCGCCATGCAATTCCTCCTGTTATGATACACAAAGGCGGAATCCATAAAAGGACCGTCATTCCTTATAGATTCCGCCATTTCTGTTATGATATTCTGTTTTCTCTAGCTTGCTGCTTTTCCGGTCAAATACTTTTCAATATTGTCCACTGCTTCCTTCTCATCTGCGCCGTTTGCCTCAACTACAACGCATTCCCCTGCATTCAGTCCCAAGCTCATCATACCCATAATGCTTTTGGCATTGACTCTGACAGAACCGTCCTCTGACTGAATATAAACGGTGCTGCTGTACCTGCTTGCCACCTGCACCAGCATAGCAGCGGGCGTTGCTTCCAACCCGTTTTCCAGATTGATAGTTACCGTTTCCTTCTTCATAATCTTCTCCTCCTTTACGCTCTTAATCTGTCAGCAAGCTCACTTAATTTGCGTAATCTATGATTGACCCCGGACTTACCCACCGGCGGATTAAGATACTCTCCCAGCTCCTTTAACGCCGCATCCGGATGCTCCAGCCGCACTTCTGCCATTTCCCGTAGATTGTCGGGAAGCTTTGAGAATCCGTAATGCTCCTTGATATATTGTATATCCTCCACTTGTCTCGCGGAGGCGTGAACTGTTTTACTGATATTCGCGGCCTCACAGTTGACCCTGCGGTTGATGGAATTACGCATTTCTTTCACAATGCGCAGATTTTCCAGTTCCATCAGCGCTACATGCGCTTCCATTACATTCAGAAGTTCTACTATGCCCGCTCCCTCTTTCAGATAAACTACAAAATATTTCTTTCTGGAAACGATTTTTGCCTCTATATCAAACTGTGCAATAACCTCTTTGAGCTGCTCCGCCTGCTCTCTATAAGAACAGACAAATTCCAGGTGATACCCTTTTTTAGGGTCACTCATCGAACCGCAGCACAAAAATGCACCCCGCAGAAACGAACGCCTGCAACAGGCATTTTTTATCAAAAGTGGATCAACAGGCTCGGAAAGACTGCCAAATTTGGCTATCAACTTCTCTTTTTCCGCACCGCTTATCCCCATACCCGCATCTATAT
>CAMWLB010000306.1 GCA_947174985.1 uncultured Lachnospiraceae bacterium
GTAGTTTTTTATAAGATTATGCAGTGATACAGGTGGGGACGGATCCTGCTTCCACGGTCTATGTGGGCAACAAAAAGAAAGCGTGTGAGTACATTGGAATCCGCTCACTGGCGTATGAACTGCCGGAAGAAACTACGGAGCAGGAGCTTCTTGCGTTAATTAACGGTCTGAACCAAAGAACAGATGTAAACGGTATTCTCGTGCAGCTTCCGCTGCCGGCTCATATTGATGAGGACAAGGTAATCCGGAATATTGCACCCGAAAAGGATGTGGATGGCTTCCATCCGCAGAGTGTGGGCGCGCTTTGTATCGGTGAAAAGGGGTTTGTATCCTGTACACCGGCAGGGATTATTCAGCTTTTAAAGCGAAGCGGTATTGAAATTGCAGGAAAGGAATGTGTGGTAGTCGGCAGAAGTAATATTGTGGGCAAACCCATGGCGCTTTTGCTGCTTCGGGAAAATGGTACGGTTACGGTGGCACATTCCAAGACAAAGGATTTGGCTTCTGTCACAAAAAGAGCCGATATTTTAGTTGCCGCCATCGGAAAGCCAAAGTTTTTTACCAGAGAATATATAAAAGAGGGCGCTGTTGTAATCGATGTGGGCATTCACCGCATGGAAAACAAAAAGCTGTGTGGGGATGTGAATTATGATGATGTGGCTCCGGTCTGCAGTGCGATTACGCCGGTGCCGGGTGGCGTTGGCCCGATGACTATCGCCATGCTGATGAGTAATTGTGTAGAGTCTGCTTCCATGCAGTGGTAAATGACACAATAGAAATACAGGAAGGTCAGGTTTTCCTTATGAAATGTCCAAAATGTGGAGCAGAGCTGGAGGAAGGGCATCTTTACTGCGAAAAATGTGGTGAAGAGATACATATTGTTCCAGACTTTGAGCCGGAAATTGAATATAGTATGCATGAAACGCTTTCCGGCATTGTGGAGGACGTTCTGGCAGAGGTTCCGAAAGAATCCGATAGCAGGAAGGAGAAACGTGCCGGAAAGCGGAAAGGTATTCTGTTAGCCGCCGTAGCCGTTGCGTGCGTGCTGCTTATCATTGGCATAGTGTGGATTGTAAATGCGGTTTCCCGATACCGTTATAATTCTTCAGGATACCAAATTTCCAAAGCGGAAGCCTGTATTGCATCAGGAGATGTGGAAAAAGCAGTACAGTATTATGAAAGGGCAGTTGAACTGGAGCCGGAAGAGGTTTCTCTGCGGTTTTCCCTTGCAGAGCTTTACAATACGCTGGGACGGGAACAGGCGTATACGGATTGTCTGGCTGCGGTTCTTACATCGGGGTATGCGACAGAAGACGAAACGGAAAATGCATATAAAAAAATGATAGCCTTTTATCGGGGGAAGGAGGATTATGCCTCCATCAATACCCTGTTAATCAATACAAATAATGAAGAAATCCGGACAGCATATCAGGAATATATGGCAGTGCCGCCGGAATTCAGCTATCAGGAGGGGACCTATACCACAGTGGTACCGCTGAAGCTGACTTCCAGCATACAGGGAACCATATACTATACGCTGGATGGCACGATACCGGATGAAAACAGCGAAATATACACCATGCCGATTTTTTTAGAGACGGGAAAATATGAAATTTCCGCCATGTTTGTCAATGAATACGGCATACAGAGCGAAGTGGTGGCAAAAACCTATATCATAGATATTATAAAGCCGCCTGCGCCGGAGGTGGATAATTACAGCGGCGATTACACGACGCCGACCATGATAACCGTACAGGTGCCGATGGATTGCACCGTGTATTATACTATGGATGGTACCATTCCGACAGAGCAGTCGGCCATGTATACAGCTCCGATTCCCATGCCTTTAGGAAGAAGCACCTATAAGTTTATCTGCTACAATGAAGAAGGTGTGGCTGGGGAATGTACCACAAGGCAGTTTGATTTGCAGATGCAGACAGATTTTACGGTGGATATGGCGCTTGCAAGGCTTATGGAAATTATGGTGGCAAACGGCAAGATTCTGGATGGAGCGGGAACGCCGGCGGGCAGCCTGAGCGGGCGGTATCTGTATACGTTCCAGTATGCGCTGTCAATCCCGTCGCAAGGTGATTTTTATGTAATTTATGAGATATATGAGGATTCGGCGGGCGTGCAGAACCGGACGGGAACCAATTATGCCGTCAATGTCTATACGCAGGAATATTTTACTTTGTCAAGAGATGCTTTGGGCGGCTATGTGCTGGAAGCACTTGAAGAAATGCCGGAGGGGGAAGAAACTCCGGAATCATAAATGGAGGATTACTATGTATAAGATTTTAAGAGCAGAGGAACTGGCAGACAACATTTACCTGATGGAAGTGGAGGCAAAAAGAATTGCTGCTGCTTGTAATCCGGGGCAGTTTATTATTGCCAGAAAGGATGACGAAGGGGAAGGTATTCCGTTGACTATCTGTGACTATGACAGGGAAAAGGGAACGATTACCATCGTATTTCAGATTGTGGGTGCTTCCACCCAGATGATGGCCTCCTTAAAGGCAGGAGATTCCTTCAGGGACTTTGTTGGTCCGCTGGGCTGTGCTTCCGAGTTTGTGGAAGAGGATTTGGAGGAGCTTAAGAAAAAGAAAATGCTCTTTGTGGCAGGCGGCGTTGGAACCGCACCGGTTTATCCGCAGGTAAAGTGGCTGCATGAGCACGGCATTGATGTTGATGTGATTATTGGCGCTAAAACCAAGGATATGCTGATTCTGGAAAAGGAGATGGAAGCGGTAGCCGGCAATCTCTATGTCACCACCGACGACGGTTCCTATGGCAGAAGCGGTATGGTGACACAGACTATAAAGGAACTTGTGGAATCCGGAAAGAAGTATGATACCTGTGTGGCGATTGGCCCTATGATTATGATGAAGTTTGTCTGTCTGTTGACAAAGGATTTGAGAATTCCCACCATTGTCAGCTTAAATCCCATTATGGTGGACGGTACAGGAATGTGCGGCGCATGCCGCGTCAGTGTGGGAGGCAAGGTAAAATTTGCCTGCGTGGACGGACCGGAGTTTGACGGGCATCAGGTGAATTTTGATGAAGCGATGCAGAGGCAGCAAATCTATAAAACCGCAGAAGGACGCGCTTTCTTAAAAGCAAAGGAGGGAAGCACCCACCATGGCGGATGCGGAAACTGCCAGTAAAATTGAAATCATAAGAATGAAGGAGATAAAAAATGGACGTTTTAAAGAAAGTACCCGTTCGTGAGCAGGACCCAAAAGTACGTGCAGCGAACTTTGAAGAAGTATGTTTTGGTTATGATAAGGCAGAAGCCATAGAGGAAGCAGGACGCTGCATCGGCTGTAAAAATGCACAGTGCGTAAAGGGATGTCCTGTTGCGATTGACATTCCGGCTTTTATTGGACATGTCAAGACAGGTGATATCGAGAGCGCTTATCAGGTTATCAGCGAATCCTCGGCGCTTCCTGCAGTCTGCGGAAGAGTCTGCCCACAGGAGAGCCAGTGTGAAGGAAAATGTATCCGCGGCATCAAGGGCGAGCCCGTTTCCATCGGAAAGCTGGAACGCTTCGTTGCTGACTGGGCAAGAGAAAATGGTGTAAAGCCGGAGGGAGCAAAGGAGAAGAACGGCAAAAAGGTTGCGGTCATCGGTTCCGGACCGGCTGGACTTACCTGCGCAGGCGACTTGGCAAAGATGGGCTATGAAGTTACCATTTTTGAAGCGCTTCATGAGCCGGGCGGCGTTCTGGTATATGGAATTCCCGAATTCCGTCTGCCAAAGCAGGATGTCGTGGCAAAGGAAATTGAGAATGTAAAGGCACTTGGCGTGACCATAGAAACGAATGTAGTGGTGGGAAAATCCGTTACCATCGATGAACTGCTTGAGGAGGAAGGCTTTTCAGCAGTATTCATCGGTTCCGGCGCAGGACTTCCCAAATTCATGGGAATTCCCGGGGAAAATGCAAACGGCGTATTTTCTGCAAATGAATACCTCACCAGAAGCAACCTGATGAAAGCATTTGATG
>CAMWLB010000307.1 GCA_947174985.1 uncultured Lachnospiraceae bacterium
GTTTCATGGAGAAAAATGCAGACTGGCTTGAGGATTATGCTCTTTTTATGGCGGTCAAGCAGCGCTTTGACGGAGCGGCATGGAGTGAATGGGCGGAAGATATCAAAAAGCGCTGGTCCTTTGCACTGGATTATTATCGGCGGGAGTGTTATTTTGACATTGAATTTTATAAGTATCTGCAGTTTGTATTTCAGAAGCAGTGGAGCAGGCTGAAGCAGTACGCAAACGAAAAGGGGATTCGGATTATCGGGGATATCCCCATCTATGTGGCGTTTGACTCCTCGGATGCATGGGCGCATCCGGAGATGTTCCAGTTTGACGGCGAGTATTGTCCGACTGCTGTGGCGGGATGTCCGCCCGATGCCTTTTCCGAGACGGGGCAGCTTTGGGGCAATCCCTTGTACCGCTGGGAATACCACAGGCAGACCGGTTATCAGTGGTGGTGCCGCAGGATGGAACACTGTTTTTCCTTGTATGATGTGGTGCGTATCGACCATTTCCGCGGCTTTGACGAGTATTACAGTATTCCGTGGGGGGATGAGACGGCGGAGTACGGACATTGGGAGAAGGGACCCGGAATGGAGCTGTTTTGGGCGCTGCGTGCAAGGCTTGGCGAGCAGGAAATTATTGCGGAGGATTTGGGCTTTCTGACAGAGTCGGTTATGCGGCTTTTGGAGGAAAGCGGATACCCTGGTATGAAGGTGCTGGAGTTTGCCTTTGACCCGCGGGAGAAATCGGATTATCTGCCACACAGCTACCATAAAAACTGTGTGGTTTATACAGGCACCCACGACAACGAGACGCTGGTGCAGTGGTACAAAGGTCTTGATGACGAAAGCAGGGCGTTTGCAGAAGAATACATGAACAATGCGGCAACGCCGGACAAAGAAAAATACTGGGATTTTGTGCGTATGGCAATGCTGAGTGTTGCTGACACCTGTGTCATTCCTGTGCAGGACTATTTGGGACTGGATAAGGAGGCGAGAATCAACAAGCCCTCCACGCTGGGCGGAAACTGGCTGTGGAGAATGACAGAAGGGATGTTGACCGATGAAGTCATTGAAAAAATACATCGGCTTACCGAAATCAGCGCACGCTTACCGGAATAAACAAGGAAAACCGCTTCGGCGGTTTTTCCCATGAATGGAGACGATTATGAGATTTGTATATGGAAAACAGGATTTTCAGACATTGGAGCGGGGAGAGGAAAACTGCTTTCTGATGACGAATGGGCTTGGGGGATTTTCTTCCCTTACCATGACCGGTTCCTGCAGCCGGAACGACCATGCGGTGCTGATGGCATGTATGCATGCTCCCAACAACAGGGTCAATATGATACACAGATTGGAAGAGATGCTGTGTATGGGGGAAGAAAATATACATATTTCCAGCCAGCGGTTTGCCGACGGTTCTGCTGAGGAGGGATTTCTCTATCAGACCCGCTTTTCCTACGAGGATTATCCGCAATTCAGCTATCTGATAAAGGGCGTGGAAATCGTGCGCACCCTGGTTGTAAAGCAGGGAGAGAACACGGTGGGTATATCTTACGAAATCAAGAACCGCTCGGATAAGGCGGTGACGCTTTTTGTGTATCCCCACTTACAGTTTGTGCCAAAGGGCGCGCTGCTCTCCAAGGAGCAGTCCTTTACGGTGGAAGGACGAAAAATCAGCGCAAACGGAAAGCAGCTTTACTGTGAGACAAACGGGGAATTTTCGGAGCTGCCCCTCCGTTTTTTTGACAATCTTTACTATGCCTATGACGCTTGTGACGGCAGGCGGGAAACGGGCTGCACGGCTGTCAACCACTGTGTCAGGATGACTGTTCCCGCAGGGCAGACAGACACACTTTCCATCGTCTATGGTGTAATGAAGGAGCTGCCTTCTGTAGAGGAGATGCTTGCGTGCATGAAGCAGCGTCGGCGCGCATTGGAGAAGCAGGCGGGTTTTGCGGATGAGACGGCAAAGACGCTTGCTGTCAACGCGGATCAGTTTATTTCTTACCGCGCATCAACTGCAAAGCAGACAATACTGGCGGGATTTCCTTTCTTTGAGGACTGGGGCAGGGACACCATGATTGCCATACAGGGGCTCTGCCTTGCCACAAGGCGGTATGAGGAGGCGGAGAGTATCTTAAAGACCTTTCTTGCCTATTGCAAAAAGGGTCTGATGCCGAATTTGTTTCCGGAGGGAAAAGAAGCGCCGGGGTACAATACCGTGGATGCCTCGCTTCTTTTTATTCTTGCCGTGTATGAATATTATAAGAGGACAAAGGACATTGCTTTTGTAAAAAGCGCCTACGGGACGATGGCGGAGATAATAGAATGGTACAAAAAGGGTACGGACTTCGGCATTGGCATGGATACGGACGGGCTGATTTTTGCGGGAAAGGATTTGGATCAGGTCACATGGATGGACGTCAGGGTGGGGGATATCCTGCCAACGCCAAGGCATGGCAAGCCTGTGGAAATCAATGTCTACTGGTACAATGTCCTGCGCATTATGGAGGAGTTTCAGAAGCTTTGTCCTACGCAGAAAGCCGGCATGGAGAAGGAAGCGGGCGCGGGAAGTGCAGTGACGGAACAGGAAGACAGAGCAATACAGGAATGGGGCTATGGACAGCTTGCCAATTTGGTAAAGGAAAGCTTTGCAAAGTTCTGGAATGTGGAGGCAGACTGCTTGAAAGACGTGCTGTCCGGCACAAAGGCGGATTTGCAGATTCGCTGTAACCAGATTTGGGCGGTTTCGCTGCCCTTTTCGGTGCTTTCTTCTGAGAGGGAAAGAAAAGTGGTGGAGACGGTGTTTCGGAAGCTGTACACACCCTATGGGCTTAGAACGCTGGACCCAGCGGATGGGGAATTTTGTCCCATCTATGGAGGTGAGCAGCTAAAAAGAGACTTGGCGTACCATCAGGGAACGGTGTGGGTATTCCCGCTGGGCGGCTACTACCTTGCCTATCTGAAGGTGCATGGATATTCTGAGGAAGCAAAGACGTATGTAAAGGAACAGCTTGCGAGTATAACCGCAGCGCTGCGGGAGGGCTGTATCGGGCAGCTTCCCGAGATTTACGACGGCGCGAATCCGGTTTCGTCGAAGGGTTGTTTCGCACAGGCGTGGAGTGTGGGAGAAATGCTGCGCGTGTATGATGTGCTGCGGGAGGATGTGTGAGATGTACCAGAATTATATTTTTGATTTATATGGCACACTGGCGGATATCCGCACCGACGAGGATAAGCCTTATTTGTGGAAGAAGCTTGCCGAACTCTATGCATCCTTCGGGGCTTTTTACAGCCCCGCGGAGTTGAAAAGGGAGTTTCGCCGGTTGGAGCAGAAAGAGAAAGAGACACTTGGTGGCAAGGATGCAGAACCGGATTTGCGCCGGGTGTTTGCAAAGCTGTATCAGCAAAGAGAGATTGTCTGTGACGACACGCAGGCGAAGATGACGGCAGTTTTTTTCAGAACCCTCTCCAGGGAGAAACTTGCCCTTTATGACGGTGTAGAGGTTTTTAAAGGAGTTGAAGAGAAGGGGAAAGAGCGTCTACTTACTTTCCAATGCACAGGCGGACTTTACGGAGCCGGAACTTTGTATGCTGGGAATTGTTCCTTATTTTGACGGCATTTTTCTCTCATCCAGACAGGGAGTCAAAAAGCCTTCTCCCGCATTTTTTAATGGACTGCTCAAACAATACAAGCTGGTAAGGAAAGAGAGCATCATGATAGGAAATGACGAGGCAGCGGATATCGCAGGCGCATGTGCCGTGGGTATGGATTCCCTATACATCCACACGGACATTTCCCCAAAGGAGTACGGGGTGTACAGCGCTTCCTACCGCATTATGGACGGGGATTTCAGGAAAATTGCGCCGTTAGTGCTGCGGCAGGATGTTTAGCCGGCTTATTGAAAAAGGAACTTCCTTTTCAGATTGTGTATTTAATAAAAATGGATTATAATTATAGTGATAAAATTAGAAATGATGTGC
>CAMWLB010000308.1 GCA_947174985.1 uncultured Lachnospiraceae bacterium
GGGATAAGAAGGGAACCGCGACAGTCAGGAAATACCCCCTGTGCGAGGAAGCAAAGGAGCATATTCGCGAGATGCCCGTTGCGTACCAAAATTTGTTAGACCGATATGAGGGCGGAAATCTGGAAATTAACAAGTGTGAGCTTTGTGAGGAAGACGGGAAAATATGGGATTCTTTTGAATTTCTGGAGGGCAGGCTTTTATCGGAGCTTTTGGACGAATGTTTGGAAAAGGATGATATCGAGGGCTTTCATGCCTTGTTTAAACAATATGTGGAGCGGACGGGGTATAATCAGGAGTATCCTGTTGCGGATTTTGATTTGGCATTTGACAATATTGTGGTACAGGGGAATGAGTGGAGCGTTATCGACTATGAGTGGACTTTCGGAAAGGCTGTGGATGTGAAGGAACTGGCTTTCCGTGCTGTCTACTGCTATTTGCTCGGGGACAAAAAGAGAGAGAAGCTGAAACTGGACATGATATTGGAGGAACTGGGCATTACGGACGCTGAGGCGGAGTATTACAAGGAGCAGGAAAAGGATTTTCAGGGCTTTGTGACAGGGAAAAATAAGGCGATGGCGGAAATTCTCGGTCTTTTAAGGCGCAGGGCAATACAACCTGTAAGCGTTCCCGACAAAGTGCAGATTTATGAAGATAAGGGCGGCGGATTTTCGGAGCAGGAATCTTATTTTGTATATGAACTATATCCCAATGACAGGGAGGTTGATTTGGAACTTCAGGTGGGTGGTGATGTGGATATTTTTCGAATTGACCCATCCATGGAGCCTTGCGTGGTGAGAATTGAGGAACTGACATTTAATGGGAAAGAGGTGCCCGTTAAAAATAAAAAGGTGTTTTATACAAATGGGAAGCCTTTGAAGCAGACGCAGGATTTTGTGTTTCCTGCAGCGGACCCGAACCTCTGCGTAAAGGTTGCGGCGCTTGAGCGTCAGGCAGAAAATACGCTTCATATCAAAATGCAGGTGGCAAAGCTACCCGCAGCCGTTGCGGAGGATATTGCGGCGGCAGCCAAAAAACTGATTTGACAGGAGGGGGTACTTTTGGAACTAAAAAAAGCCGTCAGGCAGCAGCTTACAAAGCTGTTTGATATGAAATACCGAAGAAAACGGAAGCATTATATACAAGATTATGGCGCATGGGTGAAGGAGCTGGAGCAGGCCGAAGAAAAAGAAGACCTGCAGGAAAATGCTGAGCAGGAAAGTGCAAGTCAGAAAAAAGCGGGCAAAAAAGGGAACGGCGAGGCAGAGCAGATACCTCCCGAAATTGTGCTGCTTACTTTTGCGGGAGGGCATTGGAGCAAGGATGCGCAGGCGCGCATGGACCGCTTTTTTGCTGAAAATCCCGAGGTTCTGCTTGCCTACGGAGATGAGGATGTCATAGTAAAAAAGAATGTCTTTTCTACCCCGTGGCTGAAACCCTGCTGGTCGCCGGATTCCTATCTGTGCAGGGACTATCTGGGGAGTGCGGTGGCAGTGCGCAGAAGCCTTTTTGAACAGCTTACAGAAAAAGAATGTCAGGACGAGGGCCTGTGTCATGACAGGCTGGTGGCGCTTGCGGGTGGCTTTGTAAAGGGTTGCAGGACGATAGCCCACGTAAACGGTATCTTCTACCACCGTCTGGAGAAATGGCAGATGCCGGAAGAGGGCAGGAGCGGAAAGTGGATACACCTGCAGGAAGCGGACGTTATGCTGGCTGACACAGGCAGGGAGGACAATGTAGCACAGGACGTTTTGGTTTCTGTCGTTATCCCTTCCAAGGACAATGTGTCAGTGCTAAAGCAGTGTCTGGAAACTTTGTGCCGTACAGTAACAGAGACGGCTTATGAAATCATTGTAGTGGATAACGGAAGCAGTGCGCGGAGCAGGGAGGCAGTCGGCAGGGAAATTGACAGGTTAAACCATGAAGCTGCATACAGGGTGCATTTGCAGAGAGCCGTTTATCTGTACAAGCCCATGGAGTTTAATTTTTCCCGCATGTGCAATCTGGGTGCAGAAGAGGCGAAGGGAAACCTGCTTTTGTTTCTAAATGACGATATTGAGGCGGTGGAAGCCGGATGGCTGGAGAAGATGGTACAAAAGGCGCTGCAGCCTTGGGCCGGCGCCGTGGGATATAAGCTGCTTTATCCGGATTCAGAGCGGATTCAGCATGCCGGCATCACCAATATTGCGCTGGGACCTACGCATAAATTACAGTGCTTAAAGGACAGCATCTGTCATTACGATGGAAGAAATCGCGGCGTCTGGAACATGATTGGCGTAACCGGCGCATGTCTGCTGCTACGGCGTGCGGTGTTTGAGGAGGCAGGCGGCTTTTGCGAAAAGTTGAGGGTGGCTTTTAATGATGTGGATTTATGTTTTACCCTGTATGAACTGGGCTATCAGAACATTGTGATAAACAGCGGCTTTTTGCTGCATCATGAGTCCTTAAGCCGCGGTGTGGATGAAACCGAAGAAAAAGTAAAGCGCCTGATGGGCGAGCGTGACATGCTCTATAAGCGGCATCCAAAGCTGGAGGGCAGAGACCCCTATTACCACGAATGGCTGAACGGAAGTGTGCTGGATACGGCAATCAAACCTGCATATGAGGAAGGAATTCTATTTGACGATATCAGGGAATATGATACGGCGATAAGTATGCCGAAGGCGCGTGAGGACGAATGTTTACTGCTGCGGATAGAGTATGCGGATAAGGAGCGGGTGAACGGCTATGCAGTGGTACTTGGCAGTGATAACGCCTGCTTCAAAAAGCAGCTTTTGTTTCAGAAAACAGACGAGCCAAGCATCATCTACAGTATGGACTTTACAGAGCAGTACCGCTCTGATTTGGAAAAGAATATGGATCAGGTCAATGTGGGACTCTGCGGTTTTTATGTGTCGTTTCTAAATCCCCTTCCGGCCGGAGAGTACCGCATCGGTATTATGGCAAGGGACCAGATATCGGGTGCGGAACTGATAAACTGGAGTACTCGAACCATTGTTTCGGGGAAAGAGAAAAAAAGAAAGCGTGATAAACTGATTAGGAAATAGCCTGTGACAGGAAGCGTTGTGGAGAGGCGACATGGATTATAAAGAGGCATATGAAAAGGAACATATCAAAAATGCGGAGTTGGCGGGAAGGATAGCCGATTTGGAGGCGAGCAATGAAGAACTGCAGTTTAAGCTGGACCGCATCAAGAAAAATCCGCTCTGGAAAATCAGCAAGCCATTTCGGAGCATGATGCATTGGGGAATCCGTCAGGTCAGGCGGGTGGCAAACTGCGGCGGTCCTAAGGGCATAGCTGCCAAGATGGCGTATAAAAAGAGGGAGCGCGCCGCCATGAAGCAGTTTGGAACGGCAAGCTTTCCTACACCGGAACAGGCGGCTCTTGAGAGAGAGACTGTTTTTGACAGACCTGTCAGAATCAGTATTCTGGTTCCACTCTACAATACGCCTGATGGATTTTTACGCGAGATGTTCGATTCCGTGCTGGCACAGACCTACGAAAACTGGGAGCTGTGTCTGGCGGACGGATCCGACGCGGAGCATGCGTATGTAGGCGACATCTGTCGGGAGTATATAGAGAAGGACAGGTTGTATCTTGCGGCGAAGGGGCATGTGACAAACGTGTCAGAAACGCCGGAGAGCCGGATTATATACCGCAAGCTTGCGAAAAACGGCGGGATTGCAGAAAACACAAACGCCTGTTATGAAATGGCAACAGGGGAATATGTGGGACTGTTTGACCATGACGATATTTTACATCCGAGCGCGCTCTTCGCCTATGTAAAGGCGATTAACGAGCAGGGGGCGGACTACCTTTACTGCGACGAGACGACCTTTAAGAGCGGTGACATTAACCGGATGCTGACCATGCATTTTAAGCCGGATTATGCGCCGGACAATCTGCGCGCCAACAATTACATTTGTCATTTTAGCGTATTTGCAAAG
>CAMWLB010000309.1 GCA_947174985.1 uncultured Lachnospiraceae bacterium
AGCCTGAAAAGCGTTTTAAAATGCGTGGAAAATACATATACATAGTAGCAACCAAAGGAAAGAATGTTGCTGCTATGTATTTTTTTGTGAAAAAGAATAAAGAGAAGGGCGGCAGGCTGTGCCTGTTTTTGGCGGCTGCGGTTCTGTTTCAGTTTCTACAAATGACACTTTATGTAAATGGCGCGGAGGAGCCGTCTCTGTATGCGACGGCGGCGGTGCTGATGGACGCAGATACGGGTCGGGTGCTGTATGAAAAAAACGGAGATGTTTTTATGTCCAATGCCAGCACCACCAAAATACTGACCTGCATACTGGCGCTGGAAAATGCGTCGCAGGATGAAATCGTGGAGGTATCGTCCTATGCGGCGGGAATGCCCAAGGTTAAGCTTTTTATGAATACCGGCGAACATTTCAGGCTGGGTGACCTTTTGTATTCTCTGATGCTGGAATCCCACAACGACTCGGCGGTGGCAATTGCGGAACATGTGGGAGGAAGCATGGAAGGCTTTGCCGCCATGATGAACGAAAAGGCAGCATGGATAGGATGCAGGAATAGCTGGTTTATCACGCCGAACGGTCTGGATGCAACGCAGACCATAATCGGAGAAGGCGGGGAGAGTGTCCTGCGCGAGCATGGCACCTGTGCAGAGGATCTCGCCAGAATTATGGCATACTGTGCCTTTTACTCGCCGGCAAAGGAGGAATTTTTAAAGATAACGCGGACGGAAAGCTACAGCTTTACAAGCGAGGAAGGCAGGAGTTTTTCCTGTGTCAATCACAATGCCTTTCTGGGCATGATGGAAGGCGCGCTCACCGGAAAAACGGGTTTCACCAACAAGGCAGGCTATTGCTATGTGGGAGCGCTGGAGCGGGACGGAAAGCGTTTTACCATAGCGCTCTTAGCATGTGGCTGGCCCGGCAACAAGACGTGGAAATGGGCGGATTCAAGGGAGCTTTTTACATATGGGCTGGAAAATTTTGTGTATCATACCATAGACGAGGTGTCTGTAAACAACAGCATATTTTCGCCGATACCTGTGGAAAACGGACAGACGGACAGAATTGGCGGTGCGGCATATACGGAGGTGGAGCTAAAAGAAGGGAACGGCATATTCGGGCTGCTGCTTTCTGACGAAGAAAAAATTGAAGTTTCCTGGGAGGTGGAAGAACGACTTTCGGCTCCTGTCACGCAGGGAGAAACCGTGGGATATATCCGTTACATGACGGGCGGCGTCTGTCTTAGGGAAGACTTGATTGTGACACGGGATACGATAGCGGAAATTGATTTTTTCTGGTGTTTCAAAAGAGTACTGGAAAAATATATCTTGTAATTTGTGCAAAATCTGCAAATTAGTGCTAGTATGATTGTAAATTTTATGCTACAATGGTACAAACATTAATCATGGGGCAATAGGCGTTTACTTTACGAAAAGCGAAAGGTCCCCTGTTAATATTGTTCATATTTATTTATTATAAATGGAGGGCTGAAAACATGAGTAGTACTTCAAAAGCGAGCCAAAGAATCAACGCTTTGCTCGACGACAACAGTTTCGTTGAAATTGGCGCCATGGTTACCGCCAGAGCGACCGATTTTGATTTGAAACAGGCAGAAACTCCTTCAGACGGTGTCATCACCGGATACGGAGTGATAGGCGGCAGCCTTGTATATGTGTACAGTCAGGATGCGTCCGTCATGAACGGAACCGTCGGTGAGATGCATGCAAGGAAGATTGCCAATCTCTACAATCTGGCGATGAAGACGGGCGCACCCGTTATCGGACTTCTGGATTCTGCCGGACTGCGATTACAGGAAGCTACGGATGCTTTGGATGCGTTTGGCACCATTTACCGTAAGATGACCGATGCTTCAGGGGTAATCCCTCAGATTTCTGCAGTGTTTGGCAGCTGCGGCGGTGGTCTTGCCATCATGGCAGCCATGTCTGACTTTACGTTCATGGAAGAAAAGAACGCGAAATTATTTGTAAATTCCCCCAATGCCCTTGCAGGCAATACAACTGCAAAATGTGATACTTCTTCGGCTGCATTCCAGAGTGAAAAAGCAGGAAATGCAGACTTTGTGGGAACTGAGGACGAAGTGCTTGCAGGTATCCGCAGGCTTGTTTCCATTTTACCTGCAAACAATGAAGAGAACCTTGCGTTTGACGAGTGCACGGATGATTTGAACCGCCTGACGGCTGAGCTTGCCGGCTGTGTGGAGGATACGGCTGCGGCGCTTACCATTATCTCTGACAGCAATGAATTCGTGGAAGTAAAGGCTGCCTATGCGAAGGATATGGTGACCGGCTTTATCAGGCTGGACGGCGTGACGGTAGGCGCGGTTGCAAACAGAAGCGGCGTGTTGGATGAAAACGGAAATATCACAGAAAAATTTGAAGCGGCGCTTTCGCCGGAAGGCTGTGAAAAAGCGGCTGATTTCGTTAATTTCTGTGACGCTTTTGACATTCCGGTACTGACGCTCACCAACGTGACTGGCTATAAGGCTTGTGAATGCAGTGAGAAAAGGATTGCTTCCGCTGTTGCACACCTTACATACACCTTTGCAAATGCGACGGTACCGAAGGTAAATGTCATCATTGGCAAGGCGTTTGGCAGTGCCTATATTGCAATGAATTCCAAGGCGACCGGCGCGGATATCACGATGGCGTGGCCGACTGCGCAGATTGGCTCCATGGATGCGTCCCTTGCGGCTAAGATTATGTATGAAGGAAAAGGCGCGGAAGTGATAAAGGAGAAGGCGGCAGAGTATGCGTCTCTGCAGACCAGTGCGCAGAGCGCGGCGCGGAGAGGATATGTGGACCAGATTGTAGAAGCTGCCGATACCAGGAAATACATCATCGGCGCTTTTGAGATGTTGTTTACGAAAAGTGAAGAGCGTCCGGTCAAAAAGCATGGAACGGTTTAGAAAGGGAGATACTTAATATGAAAAAATTACTGGCAATGTTATGTATGCTCACCTGTGTATTTGGGCTTACGGCATGCGGCGAAACGGCTTTGGATGCGGTAACGACGGAGAAGGCGGCGACGGCATCGCTGATTTCAGCCGATTTTGTGGTTCCCTATATGCTGTATGCGTATTATGGCGGAGAAGGCAGCGAGGCTGCTGCGACGGCTGCATTTCACCAGCAGAATTATAATGTGCACGAGCTGGAGGCTGTGACGGAGGACAACCTCAATTCGGGGCTGCAAACGGCAAAAGCTTATGGCTATTCCTATGGCATCGATTTCATTGATGTAGAAGGCAATGCGATTTTAAATGGCATTGTGTCCTTCAGCGGCGCATATTCCGACTTGGGCGATGTGACCCTGATTGACGTACAGAATGTAAGCTATAAAGTATCAGGTGATGAAATTATTGTGACAGTTCCTGTTACCGGTTCTGTAACAGATAAGAAAGGCAATCCAAAGACTGCAGAGATAGAGGTTATTTTTACCAATGACATCTTCCTGACTCTGGAATCCTGTACGCTGAATATAGACCAGACAATAGGAGAACTGATGGGCAAAGCTGCCATGGATACCGTGATGGGAATGGGAACGGTTTTTGCCATTTTAATATTAATCAGTCTGATTATATGGGCGCTTGGCGGGATTCCCAAATTACAGGAAAAGTTTTCCGGAAAGAAGAAAGAGGCAGCACAGGCTGCTCCTGCAGCGGAAAGCACGGCAGTACAGACTGTTGTAGAAGAGAGTGGCGATGATTTGGAGCTTATCGCAGTCATTGCGGCAGCCATTGCAGCAAGCGAAGGCGCGGCAGGCACCGACGGTTTTGTAGTCAGAAGCATTAGAAAAAGAAGATAATTGGAGGATAAAAAAATGAAGAATTATACCATTACCGTAAATGGAAACGTATATGATGTAGTAGTAGAAGAAGGCGCATCCACAGGAGCTCCGGCTGCAGCTCCCGCAG
>CAMWLB010000310.1 GCA_947174985.1 uncultured Lachnospiraceae bacterium
CCGCAACCCCACCCTCTCGCCCAAAACCCCTCCTCCCTTTCTTGACGAAGCAAAATGGATATGATAGAGTAATTCGTATGAAAATAGCAATTTGTGATGATGAACCCATATTTTTAAAAAGAATGTACAGCTATATGTGGCAGCAGCCGGACTGCGCTGTGGAATGTTTTCTTGCTTCGGATGCGCTTTTGGATAATTACAAAGCTGGAGAACGGTATGACGTGATTTTTCTGGACATTGTCATGTCGCCTGTAAATGGCATTGAGGTGGCAAAAAACATCAGGGAATACGACCAGTCTGTTATACTGGTGTTTTTTACGGCTTATCTGGAGTATGCGCCCGCCGGTTATGAGGTGAATGCTTTCCGTTATCTTTTAAAGCCCGTGACAGAGGAGGATATTCTCCGCACGATAAAGGATATCCGCATAAAGCTGGAAAATACAACGCTTTTAGTCAAAACACCGGAATGTGATCTTCTCCTGCATATGCAGGACTTACAGCATTTGGAGGCTGACAACAAAAACACTATCCTCCACTACAAGGGCGATGTTATTACTTTGCGAAAGGGATTGAATGAGCTGGAAACACTGCTTCCTGCGTCCCTTTTCTTTCGTATCCACCGCAAATACATTATCAATCTTGCCTATGTCAGAGAATTTGACGAGGCGCATGTAACCCTTGACAGCGGCAGAACTTTTCCCGTCAGCCGCAGAAACATCAAAGAATTCCGCCTTGCAATCAAGGCTTATATTGAAGGAGCCCCCCATCCATGATTGTTTTTTTATTTCAGCTTGCTGTCAACCTGATGGAATTTTGGATTCTGCTTCTCCTGATGCAGTATATTTGTGCTGCCCATATAAATTTAAACCGCAGGAACACAATTATATGCTCCGCTGTTTTTTTATCTTTAACCGGCCTTGCTATCCGGCTGCTTTCTGACGATATAAATTTTCTCGTCAGTATGCCTGTATCCATTCTGCTAACTGTGCTTTTGTTCAGCAAGAAAAAATTTTCGGATTTACTGCGTTTTTTTCCCGCTGTCGCTATTTATTGTGTGCTGACGGTTGTTCCTGAGGCAATTCTCACTGAAATTATGCCCGCATTTAAAATTATGCTTCTCATTTCTGTCTATGAGGTTTCGCTTATCAGCCTTGTAACAGACGCCACACTGTTTATCATACTAATTTTCTTGCGTCATTTTCTCATGAAATACCAGTTCATCCTTCATTTTCGAATAAGAGAAATTATAGGCTGTATTGCTTTGCTTCTTTTTTCCATTATTGATATTGCACTCATCACATGGGCAAACAATCGCAACATTGAACCGATTAACCGCTATCTTTTTCTGACCATTTTTATAGGCGCTTTTCTTTGCAGTATTGTCTACTATTTTTATAGCCTGTTTTCGTCCCGCATCCAGATTTACCTGCAGTGCTTATCCCGAAACGAAATAGAGTACCTGCAGTTACAGTTGGATGCGCTGCAGGATGTGAAAGAAAATGAGGAACAGGTCAGAAAAATGCGCCATGACCTTAACAGCCATCTTGCCGTTATGAAATCGCTCTGCGAAGAAAAAAATTATGAAGAAGTCAGAAAATATACAGAACAGTTAAGCCATGACGCCATATTTTCCAGTGGGAAGATACTGACCGGCAACCACGTTTCCGACATGATTATCAGTTCTAAAATGACAGTCTGTGAAGAACATGGCATTGCTTTTACTTTTGAAGGTTCCCTGAAAAATTTAAAGAATATGACTGCTCCCGATATCTGCGGGCTTCTTTCCAACGCTTACAACAATGCCATTGAAGCGTGCCTGCCCCAAAAGGACGCTTATATTCATACGAAAGTAAATACGACCCGCAACTATACCGTAATACAAATCACCAACTCCGTGGAAAAGAAGGTAACGATTCGCGGCAACCGCATTTCAACTACCAAAGGAGATAAAAAATCCCATGGGTATGGCATTGAAATCATGAATCAAATTGCCAAGAAATATGGCGGAAGCTGTTCACTCCACTGCAGTGATACAGAATTTGAAGTTAAAATTGTTCTGTTGACTTAGAATTTTTAATTATGTTATAGCAAATCTCGTCACTTAATGACGAAATTAACATAGGCTGCACAGTCGCAACTATGCAGCCCTAATAAATAAATCAAATTCTCGATGCCGACTACTTGTCGCACATTTCTTATAATCTCTTTAACAGCTCTTCCCTCTGCGCCTCATACCCGGGCTTTCCAAGCAGAGCAAACATGTTCTTCTTGTAACTCTCCACACCAGGCTGGTCGAAAGGATTCACACCGTTTAAGTATCCGCTCACACCGCAGGCAAACTCAAAGAAATAGAAAAGCTCGCCGAGATAGAACTCATTAACCTCAGGAATCTTAATTAAGAAATTGGGCACCTGTCCGTCAGTATGCGCTAAAATCGTGCCGTTCATCGCACTCTTATTGACGAAATCCACTGTCTTACCGGCCAGATAATTCAAGCCATCCAAATCCACCGGTTCTTCACCGATAATCAGCTCTTCGCGGGACTTTTCAACCTCTAACACCGTCTCAAACATAATGCGAGAACCATCCTGAATAAACTGTCCCATGGAATGTAAGTCTGTGGTCAAATCCACGCTCGCAGGGAAAATACCTTTCTGGTCCTTGCCCTCGCTCTCGCCATACAATTGCTTCCACCACTCGGAAACATAGTGCAGGCTGGGCTCATAATTGGCAAGTATCTCAACAGATTTGCCCTTTCTAAGCAGAATGTTGCGAAGCGCTGCATATTTTAAAGCATCGTTATCTTCATAAGATGACTCAAGGGCATATTTTCTGCCGCTTGCCGCACCTTCCATCAGCTTGTCGATATCTGCGCCGCTGACCGCAATGGGAAGAAGCCCTACTGCCGTCAGTACGGAGAAACGGCCGCCTACATCGTCAGGCACTACAAAGGTTTCATAGCCTTCCTCATCAGCAACATGCTTCAGCGCTCCCTTTGCCTTGTCCGTGGTTGCGTAGATTCTCTTTGCCGCGCCTTCCTTGCCGTATTTCTTTTCCAGAATCTCCTTAAATACACGGAACGCAATGGCAGGCTCCGTCGTGGTACCGGACTTGGATATCATGTTGATGGAGAAATCCCTGTCACCCACAACATCCATCAAATGTTTAATATAGGTAGAGCTTATAGAGTTGCCTACAAAATAGATTTCCGGCGTTTTCCGGATACTCTTATCCAACACATTGTAAAAGCTGTGTCCTAAAAATTCGATTGCCGCACGCGCACCCAGATAAGAACCGCCAATACCAATTACCAGCAGAACCTCTGAATCTGCCTGTATCTTCTTTGCAGCCTCTTTGATTCTCGCAAACTCCTCTTTGTCATAATTTACCGGCAGGTCAATCCACCCTAAAAAATCGTTGCCCGCGCCAGCCTTTGATACCAGCACTTCCTTGGCATCCAATGTCTGCCGCTTCATTTTTTCTACTTCTTCTGCAGAAATAAAAGGACTTGTTTTCGCATAATCAAACCTTACTTTTGCACTCATTTTCCTTTCGCTCCCTTTCTTTGCCGTAAGACCGTTCCGCAGCCGGTCTTTTTCCTGTAATCATTCTCAGTTTAGCAGAGTTACTATGCAAATTCAAGAGAAACCTTTCGGATAAACCTGACTCTTATGAAGTAAGAAATTCCCGCAAAAGCTCTTCCAGTTCCTTCTGTTCGGAGAGAGAAAATATCCTGCCCATTTTGTCCGTCTCCTTTTCCTCCTTATCTTCTGTATTTTCCGTGCGTACAGCAGCATTACCTCCCGCATGCACGGGCATCAGTTCAATACCCGTCTTCGGGTCTTTTCCGGCCGCTTTTGCACCTTCCTTCACCTCCAGCGGAAGCCCTGCCCGCACGCGGCTTGCCATATGGTTTT